>CACXFV010000140.1 GCA_902767015.1 uncultured Lachnospiraceae bacterium
CCATAATCCATAATCCATAATCCATAATCCATAATCCATAATCCATAATCCATAATCCATAACCCATAACCCATAACCCATAACCCATAACCCATAACCCATAATCTATAATTCAAAACCAGCTAAAATATAAGATATTCTCGAAAATAATCCCGATATTCCATCACCTACCCCTATCATGAACAGAAATATACACCAAAAGACAACTTTCGGACTTTTGGTGTATTCCTTTTAATGAACCAAATATCGTTCTACCATTAAAATCTGTGACATTCTGTGAACATAAAGCCATCTCTCAATATGTCTCTGCTGCAATCCTTCTCTGTTATAACCCTTCTCTGGTATAATCCTTGTCTTCTGCAATCAATTTTCTGCCATATTTTATCTCTTATAACAATCTATCGTTTTACCCGCTACTGTTGATGATACCGGTGTTCCCTTCGGATTTCTGGCAAGCGTAGTGTTATCACACATTCTGTTTCGCAATACCATAAGTGGATTCGGTGCCAGTTCATATCGGTAGTCCTTTCCTCTGTTTCTGATATACTGTTCAATCACCCTGTGGCTAGCCACACTATTGACATCATTATTCACAATATTCTGATAATAGTAGAAATCTGCATTAGGCGGCAGTTCAAATAAAGATACTACTTTTTCCTCCTTCTGCGTATTTCCGGTTGTCGTCTTAATAATATTTCTCACATATTCTATATTAGGAGATAACTGCAAAATATCCGGAAATTCCCCGCAAGGAATCACCTGTTGCCAATCCTTATTTTCATATTTTTGCAATAATTCCTTCGCCTTGTGAAGATGGGCAATCTCCTGAACAAGACATTCCTCCCATATTTTCTTAATTCGATTATCAGTCTCTGTCATGGCACAGGAATAATACAGATAACATTCTGTATATTCATGCATCAGCAAATCCTCTAACCATGTGGCTCTTGTATCTTTCAGACTCTCATATTGGCTGACATGCTCTTCCTCAATCATACCGATTTCCTGATACAGTCTTCTTCCAATGTCTGACTTGCAGTACAACGGTGCCACATTCATATAATAATTCATCGTCTGCTGTTCCGCCGCTGTTATGATATTAACATGAAGCTTTGTCTTGATATCCGCCGTTTTATTATCAATATAATCAAAGATACTGTCGTTTGGATGTCTGTGCTCTGAGATGGTTGGTCTTGCCGGCATAATCTCTGTATAGCCACCCACCAGTTTTTCAGGATACACATTATATTCCAGATTCAACAGATTAGAATACCTGTACAGATGATCAAAATCCTCTAACAGAGCAAAATTGAGTGCATTCCTCACGTTACAGTCCGGTTCTTTTTGTGCCAGCACAGCGGTAAGGTCAACAGCAAGCTGTTCATATCCTATCGTATGCTCCAATATCGTCTCATCTTTAGGCTTTAAGCATGAAATCCTTTTCTGTTGCTGCTGCTCACTTCTCCTTACCATGGCAAGTTCACGGCGAAGCTCATTATTGGTACAATGTCTCGAAAAATTTCTTGAAAACCACTGTGCTTCAAATTCCGTTCCATTCATCAGAATAATTCTTGTCTTTGTATAGGCATCCACCGTATTTTTATTATATGGCTGCGGATACATCATATTCCAATCCATATAAATCTTATCGATTGGCATAGGTTTTTCTTCAAATGGATTAAAACTCTGCATAAATACTCTCCTTGTATAGTTTTACCATATTATTTTATGCAGAGAAACAATTTTGGTTCAGCACTTCGCAGGAATCAGGCACTTTCATCAAGCTTACTGAGTTTAGCTGCCTGGTCTGCCGAGATACAGGCATCTAATATCTCCTGTATGTCCCCATTCATAATTTTATCCAGTTTATACAGGGTAAGACCAATTCTGTGATCTGTCACTCTTCCCTGTGGAAAATTATACGTTCTAATCTTCTCTGAGCGGTCGCCGGTACCTATCTGACTTCTTCGCTGCTCCGCCTCCGCATCATGTGCCTTCTGACATTCAATATCATACAGCTTTGACCGCAATAAAGCAAATGCCTTCGCTTTATTCTGAAGCTGAGACTTCTCCGTCTGACTATAGACAACAATCCCCGTAGGATAATGTGTGAGTCGAACTGCCGAATCCGTGGTGTTGACACATTGTCCGCCATTGCCTGATGCACGCATGACATCTATACGTATATCCTTCTCATCAATCTGTACATCCACCTCTTCTGCTTCCGGAATTACCGCAACCGTAATCGTCGAGGTATGAATTCTTCCTCCCGATTCCGTCTCCGGTACCCTCTGCACTCTGTGTACTCCGGATTCATATTTCAGCACTGAATATGCTCCGTTTCCCGTCACCATAAATGTGACATTTTTCATGCCGCCAATTCCTATCTCCTCGCATTCCATCAGCTCGACCTTCCACCTCTTCGTCTCGGCATAATGAACATACATACGATATATCTCAGCTGCAAACAACGCCGCTTCATCGCCGCCTGCACCTGCTCTGATCTCTACAATTACATTCTTGTCATCATTAGGATCCTTCGGCAGAAGCAATATCTTAATCTCTCTTTCCAACTCTTCAATGCGCGCCTTTGCGTCATTCAATTCCTCTTTCGCAAGTTCACGCATCTCCTCATCACTCTCCTCATCGAGAATCATCAGACTCTCATCAATCGTCTCCTTCTTAGACTTGTACTCTTTATAGGCCTCTACGATAGGTGTTAAATCAGACTGCTCTTTCATAAGCTTTCTGAATCTTATCTGGTCATTAGCGATAGATGGATCATTCAATTCGAGCATCAATTCCTCGTATCTTCTCAAAAGATCATCTAATTTATCAAACATTTCTTTACCTCCTAGTATATCGAATATTAAGCTTCTTTACTTTTTACGCGCAATCACTACTCTGTCCTTACCTGTTAAATCCTTGATAATCTGAATATCCTTATACCAGTTTTTGAACAAAATCTCTTCCACTGCCTCTGCCTGATCATATCCGATCTCAAAAATCAGACAGCCATCCTTCTTTAAATACTTATTGCTCTGTGAACTTATCCCTCTATAGAATTTAAGCCCATCCTCATCGCCATCCAATGCCATTCTCGGCTCAAAATTCTTTACCTCCGGCATCAGTGTGTCAATAACCTTAGAGTTAATATATGGCGGATTTGACACAATCATATCATACTTCTCATAATATCCCACTTTATCCTTGGCAAAATCCTCATATAAATCACTTCTGATAAATTTAATTTTATCAATATGATTCAAAACCGCATTTTCCTTGGCAATTTCCAATGCCTTTTCAGACAAATCCACCGCCGTCATATTAACATCACTACATGCCTTCGCTATGCTGATGGCGATACAGCCACTCCCGGTACACATATCCATAACCTCTAATTGTGTCCCTTCCTTTCTGTAATCACTATCTAATATTCGCAATGCAGTCTCGACAAGCGTCTCTGTATCCTGTCTCGGAATAAGGACATTCTCATTTACTTTAAAGGTAAGTCCCATAAATTCCCACTCGCCAATAATATACTGAAGCGGATAACGTGATTTTCTTTTTTCTATTGCTTCAAAATATGCCGTTTCCATGTCTTTCGGTACTTCTTCAAGCATTTTTGTAAAATAATCCACCTTAGAGACACAGCATATCTTCTCCAAAAGAATCCATGCATCATTATCAGCATTAGCAATACCTGATTTGAATAATTTAATTTGTCCCTGCTTTACCATCTCTGTGTATTTCATAGATACCTGCTCCTTCATTCCCCCAGAACTCAACTTCGTGTGACTATGAATGCGTTTTAGGTTAAATTGATTTTATATTCACTCTTTTAGGAGGTGTCAATCAGCCACTGCTCCTTACTGTTACAAACAGTTACTTATCCTCATCATAATGCTCCAGATAATCTCTCCAGTCAAAAACCGCCTCTACCGCTTTAATGGCAACCTCCGCCATCTCGGCATCAGGCTCCTTTGTGGTAAGATGCTGAAGAGCCAGTCCCGGTGCACTCACAATTTTGACAAAAAGTCCTTCATGACTGCCTGCAAATCTCAGAACTTCGTACGAAACACCTGCAATCACCGGTATCAGTAATAGTCTGACTACTACCTTAATGAGCGGATTCTGTACCGGTATCAGCATAAAAAACAGAATACTGATTGCCATCACTAAAAACAGAAAGCTTGTTCCGCATCTTTTGTGAAGTCTTGAACTTTTCAGTACATTCTCGACATTGAGTTCATTACCATGCTCTATACAATTTATGCACTTATGCTCTGCCCCATGATACATAAATGTTCTCTGGATATCCTCCATTCTGGATATCAGAACAATGTAACATATAAATATCAGCAGCCTTAAAGCACTTTCAATTAATGCAGTAACCGTATAGGACTTAATATCAAATCTACTCTTAAAAAAATCCGATACGAGGCTCGGCAGCACTACAAACAGTCCCAAAGCAAGTACCACCGAAAAAATAACCGTTACTGTCATTATAGCACTTTCTGACTTCTCTTTAAATGTATTATCTGCATTTTTCTCAACTTTTTTTATATCCTGATTATTAGGAATATCGTTCTCACTTACCTTAGCTTTGCCCTCTCCCTGCTCTGCCTCCTCATAAAACTGTGAAGAATACATAAGTGTGGACATCCCAATAATCAATGAATCCAGAAAGTTAAAAACCCCCCTGATAAAAGGAAGCTTCAATAACTTCTTTCCATCTGTAAGAGACTTATAATCTTTGACACAAACTTCTATTTCCTGATCCGGTTTTCTAACGGCAATGGCATACTTGTCCTGATTCTTCATCATGATGCCCTCCAATACCGCCTGACCGCCTATTCCTGAACTTTTCACAGGTAATACCTCCCTTTAAAGCACACACTGACAAATTCACCTGCTTCGATAGCAATAAGAAAATCTCCCTATTCTAAAGAAAGGCTGTCACAAACGGTTCCATCCTAAAACGGAACCTGCAAGTGACAGCCTCTCTCATTCAGCCCTATTTATTTTCTGCAATACCATACTTACGATTGAACTTATCTATTCTACCTCTTGCAGCAGTAGCTTTCTGCTGACCTGTATAGAACGGATGACACTTTGAACAGATTTCAACGTGGATATCCTCCTTAGTAGAGCCTGTTACAAATTCATTACCACAGTTACAAACAACCTTTGCCTGATAATATGACGGATGTATTCCTTCTTTCATTTCAATTCACCTCTTTACAAATTTATGATATGCTAATGGCAATTGCCAATCATATTCTAAAAATAGCTTTCTAATTGTATCACACAAAATTTGTTAATGCAAGCTTTTTTTTATGACTTGGACAAATTCCCTGTTATTGACTGTTCTTGCAAACATATCAATAATTTTTTCTACCGCTTCCTCCGGTCTCATTCCATTTGTGGCCTTTCTAATTAAGTAGACAGCCTCTGCCTCTTCCTTTGATAAAAGTAAATCCTCACGCCTTGTACCTGATTTAACAATATCCATCGCCGGAAAAACACGTCTTTCCTGAAGTTTTCTGTCAAGAACCAGCTCCATATTACCTGTCCCCTTAAATTCCTCATAGACAACATCATCCATCTTACTGCCTGTATCCACCAGCGCTGTTGCAAGAATCGTCAGACTTCCTCCCTCTCTCATATTTCTCGCAGCACCAAAAAAGCGTTTCGGCATATGTAGTGCTGCCGGATCAAGACCGCCTGACAATGTTCTTCCTGATGGCGGAATGGTCATATTATATGCTCTTGCAAGCCTCGTAATGCTGTCTAAGAGAATAATCACATCTTTTTTCAATTCCACAAGTCTCTTTGCTCTTTCAATCACCATCTCAGATACCCGCTTATGGTGTTCCGGCAATTCGTCAAAAGTGGAATATATGACCTCAACATTATTTCCCTGAATCGCCTCTTTGATATCCGTAACTTCTTCCGGTCTTTCATCAATCAGAAGTATAATCATATGCATATCCGGATTATTAATCTGAATTGATTTTGCAATCTGCTTCAAAAGTGTCGTCTTACCTGCCTTTGGCGGTGAAACGATCATTCCCCTCTGTCCCTTTCCTATGGGTGATATCAGATCCAGAATTCTCATTGCCATATCTTCTCTGCTGGTTTCCATCCTCAGCCTCTTGTTTGGAAATATGGGTGTCAGATCTTCAAAGTTAGGTCTGTTAAGCGCCTTTTCCAAAGGTATGTCATTAATTTTGTTTAAATGCGTCATTGCACCAAATTTCTCATTGATATTTTTCTGGCGCATATCACCATTCAGTATATCACCTGTTTTTAGCCGGAATCTTCTAATCTGTGACGGCGATACATACACATCATTTTCTCCCGGAAGAAAATTCTCACATCTGATAAAGCCATATCCATCAGGCATGACTTCTAATATGCCATTTGCCACCATGACTTCTTCTTTTACTTCCGGTTCCGGATTTTCTTCAATCACAAATTCTTCTCTGGTCTCGCTTGTTTTTTTGATATCATATTCCTTCTTTGTCTCCTGCATTCTCCTGACAGACTGATTCTGCCTAGGATTCACCTTATTAATACCATTTTCCGCATTGCGATTTAATTTACTTTCAGTATCCCTTTTTTTCTCGTCTTCTGATTCCTCTCTACTGTCTGTCTTTCTTCTCAGCTCCTGCTCAGAAATATTCTCTGTATTATTTTCTCCCTTGTCAGATGACTTTTTCGGTCTTCCCCGCCTGGACTTGTCCGCGCTCTTCGCCGTTTCCTTTTCCTGCTCTGCCGAAGCATCATCCTTTTCCTTTGCCGAGCTTGTACCCATTTCTATAATTTTTTCAATCAACTCGGTCTTTCTTAACTTCATAATCCCTTTTATCCCCTGCTGTTTTGCAATCTCCCTTAATTCAACAACCGGTAATGTTTCTAATTTTTCTCGCATTTAATTCTCATTGCTCCTTTTTAATAATTTAGCGATTTTGTAAAACACAAAATAAAATACCCCTGACTAATCCATAAATGCACATTACTATTAATAATAAATAATTCTTTTGATACTGAAAATAATACTGGGAAATTTCTGATATCAGTCATGTCATAGCTCAAAAGCTGCCTGCAGGCTTTCTGGTAAATTGATGTTCATGAGCCGAGCGCCTGTCTATGAGCAAATCCGCTATGCAACAGCGGTTTCCACGAAGCGGAAAGTATTTTGAGAATGGCGCATCTGAACTGTTACATTATACTATATATTTTTCAAAAATGATAGTGTAAAATTAAAAATATTATGTTATTATGTATCTATTCAGCATCTCAAGTATGAAAATGAGCATTCTGTGAATGCTACATTCTCAGAATGTGGGTGTTCAAAGGCGCTAAAGTGTCTTGTCCGCCTGAGATAATTACGTTATTATGAAATAATGGTTACGAAAGGATTTCTAAAGTATATGTCAGGTCAAACCGAAGCAATATATACCCTTAACCGCTATTACAGAGAACGCTTTGGCACAAAGGTATACAAGTTGTCTCTCCACGGAGGCATGTCCTGTCCCAACAGAGACGGAAAGCTGGGTACCCGTGGCTGTATCTTCTGCAGTCGCGGTGGTTCAGGTGATTTTTCTGCCAGCCCTTCTCTGTCCATACCTGAACAGTTAGACGCAGCAAAAAAACTTGTATCACACAAGATAGTTAATGGAAAATATATCGCCTATTTTCAAGCGTTTACCAATACTTATGCATCTGTGGACTATCTCAGAAAGATTTATTATGAGGCAATCTCCCCAGAAGATATCGTCGGTCTTTCCATCGCCACCAGACCCGACTGCATTGATGCAGATATTCTCCGGTTACTTGAGGAAATAAATCATAGCAAACCTGTTTTTGTGGAATTAGGACTTCAGACAATTCACGAACGCAGCGCCGAATTTATCAGGCGTGGTTATCCATTACCGTTGTTTGATGATGCCGTAAAAAAGCTGGCAGCAATCCATCTCAACATTGTTGTTCACCTGATACTGGGACTTCCCAATGAAACGCCCTGCGATATGACAGCTTCCATAAAGCATATTAACACACTTCCTGTCAGTGGTGTTAAATTGCAACTGCTGCATATTCTGAAGGGAACGGATCTGGCAGATTACTATTTGAATAAAGATAATTGCTTTACTGCTTTATCACTTGAAGAATACACGAAACTTCTGGCACAATGTATTGAAGAGCTCCGCCCCGATATCGTCATTCACAGACTGACAGGTGACGGAAACAAAAAAGAACTGCTCGCACCCCTTTGGAGTGCCGATAAAAAACATGTTTTGAATTATATTAACAGCTATTTTAAAGAACACCATATTATTCAGGGAGGTACATACAATAATGGTACTTGAATCATCAACACTATATAAATTAATGATATTATACATGCTCAATAAAGTTAATTTTCCTCTTACCAATGCACAGCTGACGGAATTTTTCTCCGAGAAAAATTATTCGAGCTACCTCAACTACTTTACATTGCAGCAGATTATCAATGAACTAATCGATTCTCATTTAATCAGTCTCGAGACTGTCCGGAACACCTCCTACTATCATATCACTTCAGAGGGCGGGGAAACGCTTGGCTTTTTTGTCAATAAAATTCCCGGCGCCATTGTCGATGATATGGATATCTATCTTATGGAAAACAAATATGAGCTTCGAAATGAAGTCGGAACCATTGCCGATTATTATAAGTCCTCCACCACCAGTGACTATATTGTTCACTGTCAGGTAAAAGAGGGACTAGGCACTTTAATTGAATTAAATCTCTCCGTTCCAACAAAAGAACAGGCATCCGCCATGTGTAACCAATGGAAGGATGCCAGTCAGGAAATATATAAATTTGTTATGAAATCACTGATGAAATAGTATCAAGTATCTCATCACGTCCCTGTTTTGTCGTTGCCGAAAATGGTATTACCATTGTATCAGCTTTTACTTCTAATGCCGTCTTTATCATTTTAATATGTTTCGGCACCTGCGATTTACTGATTTTATCAAGCTTTGTCGCAATGATGACCGGATTGTAGCCATGGTAAACAATCCAGTCATACATATTCTTATCATTTAATTTTGGTTCATGTCTTATATCAATGAGCAGCAGCACCGCTTTTAACTGCTCAGAGGTCTTAAGATATCTTTCAATCATATCGCCCCATTTTTTCTGCACCTCTTTGGATACTTTTGCATAACCATAACCCGGCAGATCAACAAAATAAAGTTCTCTGTTAACATTATAAAAATTAATCGTCTGTGTCTTTCCCGGTTGTGAAGAGGTTCTTGCAAGAGAATTTCTTCCTAAAAGTCCATTAATCAGTGAAGACTTTCCCACATTAGACTTTCCCGCAAAAGCAACCTCCGGAAGCAGATTCCTCGGAAGTTTACTTGTAATGCCACATACCGTTTCAAGCTCTACATTTCTGATTATCATACAAACCTCTTTTTAGCACCCAGTTTCTTAATCTCCTTCTCATCGATTCTCTCGACCTCAGGCTCTGCTTTGTCGACAATGACAGCCTTTGTGATGGTACACTTGTCAATACTCTCATCCGACGGAATGGTATACATGATATCCATCAGCGCTGATTCCATAATGGAACGAAGTCCTCTTGCACCTGTCTTTCTCTCTATCGCCTTATCTGCAATTACCTCAACAGCCTCATCTGTAAACGTAAGCTTAACATTGTCTAATTCAAAGAGCTTCTCATACTGCTTGATCAATGCATTTTTTGGTTCTTTTAGTATTTTCACTAAAGACTCCTTATCTAATGACGCAAGGGCCACTGTTACAGGTACTCGGCCTATAAACTCAGGAATCAGTCCGAACTTAACTAAATCCTGCGGCATTACCTTCGGAAACAGCTCGTCAATACTGTCTTCCTTTCTCTCTGAAAGCTCTGTATTAAAGCCAATCGACTTCTTATCCAGTCTTGCCTCAATAATCTTCTCCAATCCGTCAAAGGCACCACCACAAAGAAACAGTATATTCGTTGTATCAATCTGTATCATTTCCTGATTAGGATGCTTTCTTCCTCCCTGCGGCGGCACAGAGGCAATTGTTCCTTCTAATATCTTAAGAAGCGCCTGCTGCACACCCTCGCCGGAAACATCTCTTGTGATAGATACATTTTCCGACTTTTTTGTAATCTTATCTATCTCATCAATATAAATAATGCCATATTGTGCTTTTGCAACATTATAATCAGCTGCCTGAATAATCTTCAAAAGAATATTCTCAACATCCTCACCAACATATCCCGCCTCTGTGAGGGTTGTTGCATCGGCGATTGCAAACGGAACATTTAAAATCTTGGCAAGTGTCTGTGCGAGATAGGTCTTACCGGAACCGGTCGGTCCAAGCATCAGTATATTGCTCTTTTGTACTTCGACACCTAAATCATTGCTTCTGAGAACACGCTTATAATGGTTATATACAGCCACAGACAAAACCTTCTTTGCCTCTTCCTGACCGATTACATACTCATCCAGAAACTCCTTAATCTCTTTAGGCTTATACAGATTAATCTCAAACTCCGACTTCTCCGATTCATACTCAAGCTCTTCTTCCATTATATCATTACAAACTTCAAGACACTCGTCGCAGATAAACACACCTGCCGGTCCTGCCAAAAGCTTTCTCACCTTTGATTCCGGCTTACCACAGAAAGAGCATCTACATTCTTCATTTCTTGCCATCTTGCACTCCAATCCCAATTAACGATTCTCAATAACCTTATCAATCAGACCATATTCTACAGCCTGATAAGCATCCATATAATTATCCCTCTCTGTATCTACCTCTATTACCTCTAATGGCTTGCCGGTATTCTTAGAGAGTATCTCATTTAACTTGGCACGTGTCTTTAATATGTGGTCAGCAACAATTTTAATCTCTGTTGCCTGTCCCTTTGCACCGCCAAGGGGCTGATGTATCATAATCTCTGCATTCGGAAGTGCCAGTCTCTTGCCTTTTGCGCCGCCCGAAAGCAGAAACGCACCCATGCTGGCAGCCATACCGATACAGATGGTAGAAACATCACATTTAATATAATTCATGGTATCATATATGGCGAAGCCCGCTGTTACCGAACCTCCCGGACTGTTAATGTATAGATGGATATCCTTTGAAGGATCCTCTGACTCCAAAAACAATAACTGGGCAACAACAAGGCTCGCTGTCGTCTCGTTTACCTCTTCTCCAAGAAATATAATTCTATCCTTTAAAAGACGTGAGTAAATATCATACGATCTCTCGCCTTTTCCTGTCTGCTCAATGACATAAGGTACTAAACTCATACCAAAACCTCCTATACAAAATCACTGCTGAAATTATACCTCTTTTGCTCTTTCAGCCACAAATTCAACTGCCTTCTTTACCTGAATATCCTTTTTGATATTCTCTTTATCTTTATCCGAAAGTAACTCTTTTAACTTGTCAGCCTCCATGTTATAAGCCTCTGCCATATCATTAAGCTGCGCATCATATTCCTCATCCGTAACTTCAAAATTCTCCTGTACAGCTATCTGCTCAAGAACGAGTCTGCTCTGGATGTTCTTTAATGCCTGCGGTCTCATCTGCTCATTCAGCTGCTCTGCAGTCATTCCCGTATATTGGAAATACTGCTCCGGTGACAATCCCTGTGATGTCAGTCTTCTGGCAAAATCCTGTGCCATCTGTCTTACCTGTGCATCAATCATAGCCTCCGGTATCTCCATCTGCGCATTCTCGATTACCTTTTCAATCACGGTATCCTTCTTGGTATCTTCTGCTTCCTTCGTCTTCTTTTCTTCCAAGTTCTTTCTGATACTGTCTTTATATTCGTCTACAGTTGAAAACTCTGATACATCTTCAACAAAATCATCATCAAGCTCCGGAAGTTCCTTCTTCTTGATACTCTTTACCGTGACTTTGAACATTGCAGGCTTACCCTGTAATTCCTCTGCATGGTATTCCTCCGGGAAAGTTACGTTTACTTCTGTCTCTTCTCCTATATTCTTTCCTATCAGCTGCTGCTCAAATGTATCAATAAAGGAATGTGAACCGATGGTAAGAGGATAATCTGTTCCCTTTCCGCCTTCAAATGCCACACCGTCAACAAAGCCTTCAAAATCAATGACTGTCATGTCGCCATCTTCTACAGCTCTGTCCTCTACCGTAATAACTCTGCCATTCTGCTCTCTCTCTTTATCAATTTCTGCCATAATTTCTTCTTCTGAAACCGATGTATCTGCCTTTGTAATCTCAATATCCGTGTACTGTCCCAGTGTCACCTCTGGTCTTACTGCAACCTCTGCCGTAAAGATAAACTCTTTACCTGACTCTATCTGAACAACTTCAATCTTCGGCTGCGAAACAATCTCTAACTCACTTTCCTCCGCTGCCTTCTCATAGGCTGTCGGAATCATATCATTAACGGCATCCTCATAGAAAACACCCTCACCATACATCTTCTCTATCATCTTGCGAGGTACTTTTCCCTTTCTGAAGCCTGGAATACTGATTCTTGATTTCTGCTTATGGTAAGCCCTTTCTATCGCTTTCTCAACTTCCTCTGCTTCGACGTTAATCGTAAGCTTTGCCATATTCTTTTCGAGCTTTTCAACTTGTAAACTCATTAAAACTTCCTCCATTCTGCCACTTTATATTGTAGCTTGCTTATTTATATACGAACAAGCACCTAATTCTTATCCGCAATATTTTTCTTAAAAGCCTTTTATCTTAATATCCGAGGTATCCGAAACATCCTATATATCTCAAATCATTCAAATATTTCCAATAAAATGCAATATGACATCGTAGTATTATATCACAACAAATTAATTTAGTCTATCTTTTTTTCTACAGTTTCCAGTGTTCTTTCTGCACCGGTGTTAAAAACAATGACCAATTTCGACACTTCATAAGTGTGTCCGCCTCTTTTCACCGTAGACACATCGGTTCTGGTCTCCGTAATATATTTATTCGTCGTACAGCTTACTGTCACAACATCCCCCGACAGCAATTCTATCACAGCATTCTCAATATTCTTCGTCTTATATACCGTATTATTCTTACCTGTGATTAACTCTCTTGTCTCCTTCGTCTGCTGGCTGCTTCCACCATTTCCGCCGCCCCCCCCCTGTTGTCCTGAGTTATTTTTTTCAGACTGATTATTCTGACCACCGGCACTCTGACCATTTTGTCCGTTCCCATTCTGTCCGCTCTGGCTGTCTCCGTTCTGACCGCCCCGGTTGTCTTCCGGCTGCTCACCTGCACTGCCATTATTTCCCTGACTACCTTGGTCTTCCTCCTTTTGACCGGCGGCGCCGTCATCACCTGCCTGTTCTCCTACAGGTGATACATTGTTTTGCTGTTCATTGGCGGAACCTTCTCCTGCCGGTGCATCTCCCTCCTGTTCATCAGCATTATTTTCCGGGGTCTCACCGGTAATTGTCACCTTTACATTCGAACTGTAGGTACCATTATCCGTCTTGACCGTATATCCCACATGATAGGTTCCCGGCGTATCGTACTTTACATTGGAGGCATTGACATCTACACTGTACGCTCCTCCATTGTCAATAACATCTATCTTTGAGGTATAATCGATATCTTCTCCCACACCTGCCTTAATGTTATCAATTTCTATCACTGCATCCTTCCCCGACAGATCTATTTTTCCCGTGGCAGTTCCCGGAACGTCTCCATAGGAAATCTTCTTTTTTTTGCCACAGCCGCCTATACACAGTATGGAAAATACCAGAAAAAACGCTATGGCAATATAGTATAATACTTCTGCCAATGCACGTTCACGGCAACTTTCTCTCATACTTTCACCGGCTAAATTGTATCTTCTCTGCAATTTCATCCGCCTTTTCCTTTCCCTCAAGCAATGCTACCAGCTCAAGACCAAATTCTATTGCAACACCCATTCCTTTTGCAGTAGTGATGTTACCGTCTGTTACCACCTTTGCGCCATCACACGCAGCCCCTGTCAATTTCTCCTCATATCCCGGATAGCATGTAGCTTTCTTGCCATCAAGTATGCCCAGTCCGCCATAGATACTCGGTGCCGCACAAATCGCTGTCAGCCTCTTACCCTTATGATGAAATTCGATAATCTTTTTCCTAAGCCCTTCATGGGCCTCAAGATTTGGCGTACCCGGTATCCCTCCCGGCAGAAACAGTACATCTGCTCTCTCAAAATCCGCTTCTTCAAAAAGAATATCCGCCTTCACCTCTATCTTATGGGCACCCGTCACCTCATATTTATCACTGATGGACACTGTCTTTATGTCAATATCTGCCCTCCTCAAGATATCCACCACTGTCAGTGCCTCAATTTCCTCAAAACCTTCTGCCAAAAATGCGTAAACCAGACTCATAGTTCTGCCTCCTTCTCCTACAATTCATTTTTCAAGAATGTCTACATTATAACATAGTTTTTTATTTTTTTACAGTATTACTTGTTACTATTGCCATCACAGCCCGCTGTATGATAAAATATTTGTGACAGCAATAAAAAGCAGATAGCAGAAACGAGGCATTTTATGGAAAATACTACTAATAATAAAGAAATTGAACGCAAGTTTTTGATAAAAGAGCTGCCTGTGCTTTCCAACATAGAATATCATATGATTGAGCAGGCATATCTTTGCACCTCACCTATAGTGCGTGTCCGCAGAGAGGACAATTCCTATTATATGACTTATAAAGCAAAAGGCTTTCTGGAACGCGAGGAGTATAATCTTCCTCTTGACGCCCAAAGCTACAGTCATTTATCCGCTAAAGCCGACGGCAATGTGATTACCAAAAAAAGATATCTCATTCCTTATTCTTCCTATATGATAGAGCTTGACATTTTTGAAGGCATATTTCAGGGGTTAATTCTCGCAGAGGTAGAATTTCGGAGTACTGTAGAGGCGGATGCCTTTGTGCCGCCTGACTGGTTCGGTGATGAAGTGACTTATGACAAACGCTATCACAACAGTTATTTAAGCATGAAGGGGAGCAGCTTTTATGAAAATTCTTAGAAAGACAAACGAAAGGACGGTAATCTTATGAATTTATCCGCTATTTATCACCGCAGTCTTGACAATTACTGTTATTGTCTTAATGATGACACCATTATCATTTCTATCAGAACCGGATATGATGTGGATAAAGTCACATTATTTCACTCTGATCCGTTTCAAGCCGGACTCATGGGTGGAAATCACCGGCTTAAAGGCACCAAACTCATTATGAAAGAAGTCAAAGAACTTGAAAATCATCTCATCTGGTCAGCCAGTGTCAAACCTGAATTTAAGCGTCTCGCCTACTACTTTCTTATCGAAAGCGGTTCAGAGCAGTATTATATGTACGAAGACAATTTTTACACCGTTGATGCTGCTAAATCCTATAAGGGCAGACAGCAGATGTTTACCTTTCCTTGGATGAATCCCTCTGATATCATCCGAACACCGAAGTGGGTAAATGATACTGTCTGGTATCAGATTTTTGTCGAACGCTTCTGCAACGGAAATCCCGCCATTAATCCTAAAAATGTAAAGCCGTGGCGTGCCCCTGATAAGTCTGTTCATTACAACGACTATTTTGGTGGTGATATTCCCGGCATTACCAACAAGATGGATTATCTGAGTGAATTAGGAATCACCGGACTTTATCTTACCCCGGTGTGCAAAGGACGAAGCAATCACAAATATGACACCATAAGCTATACCAAACTGGATCCTCATTTTGGTACAGATGAGGATATGGCAGAAATGGTAAGATGTGCTCACGATCATGGCATACGTGTCATGATGGATGGCGTATTCAATCACTGCGGCGAGTTTTTCAAGCCATGGCAAGATGTATTAAAGAAGGGACCTGACTCAAAATACTTCGATTGGTTTTTAATCAATAAGTGGCCATTTTCGACGATTGGAACGAATGCTAAAAATGGTAATTACTACTCCTTTGCCTTTGTTGATATGATGCCTAAGTTAAACACCAACAATCCGAAGGTAATTCGCTATATTCTCAAGGTACTTACCTCATGGATTACCAAATATGATATTGACGGCATCCGTCTCGACGTCGCCAGTGAAATATCCCACAACTTGTGCCAACAGATTCATTCCACATTAAAAGCACTCAAACCGGATTTTTACATTCTCGGTGAGGTATGGCACGATTCCATGCCATGGCTGCGCGGTAATGAATTTGATTCTGTGATGAACTATGTATTTACCGACAGTATCAATGACTTTTGGATGTATGACAATAAAACGGCAAAGGATTTTGAGCATGCCATCAACAGATGCTTTTCTATGTATCCTCAGCAAATCAACAGTGTTCTCTTTAATCTGCTTGATTCCCACGATACCATTCGGCTAATTACCAAATTAAAGAGTCTGTCCAAATTTTACCAGCAACTCAGTGTCCTATTTACAATGCCCGGAACCGTCTGTATATACTATGGTACAGAGATTGCAATAGAGGGTGGTCACGATCCTGACTGCCGCCGTTGTATGCCATGGGATCTCATTGCCAAAGGTGAATACTATGACAAGATTTCCGTGGTCAAGAAGCTTATCGCTCTCAGAAAGCAGTTTCCTGCACTGCGCAGCAACCACTATCAATTTACCCACATTTCTCACAATCCCCGCGTTATCAGTTACATGCGTGAAGATAATGCCGGCAATAAAATCATGGTGGTAATCAACTGCAGCAACGAGGACATTGATTTAAATATCAAAAAGAAGCATATTCTTTTTTCAATTGACTATCATGACAAGGTTCTTGCCTCTGATGGTGTTGCCATATACCAATTAACAACCGGCCGTTCATGAGTCGAATATCTGCTTATATTCTTTCTATTCCTCCCTCTCACAAAAAGAAGTGTGCCTTACGACACACTTCTTTTTACTCTCTTCGCGCAACTTTCCCTTATTCTAACACTACGCTTTCAGTGCCACCGGCTCCGCAACTGGCTTCTTTTTCTTCATCTTGAGCCTGTATTCACTTTCCTGAATCGGTTTTGAGAAATAATAACCCTGTATCTCATCACAAAAGATATCTCTCAAAAATTCAAACTGCTCCTTCGTCTCCACACCTTCAGCGACAATTTTCATATTCAGTAATTGTCCAAGCGAAACAATGGTAGAGACAACAATATCACCTTTCGACTCACCTATATCATCCACAAAGCTCTTATCCAGCTTTAATATATCTATCGGAACATTCTTCAACATACTAAGTGAGGAATATCCTGTTCCAAAATCGTCCATCAGAATCTTAAACCCTATTCCGTGAAGTTCATCAATAATCTTATTAATCGTACTAATCTTCGAGAACAAGGTAGTCTCTGTAAGCTCTAGCTGTACATATTTCGGAGGAATATCATACTTTTCAAGAATTGCTTTATATTCCTCAATAAACTTGGTATTATACAACTGCAACTGTGACAGATTGACAGAAACAGGAACCGCCTCATATCCTTCCTCCAACCATTTCTTCATATCACGACAGACATGTTCAAACATATACTTATCCAGTTCTATGATAAAACCATTATTCTCAAATATCGGAATAAATTCATTCGGAAATACCATTCCTCCCGCATTGGAATACCATCTGACAAGCGCCTCAGCCCCCGCCAGTTCACAGGTAGCAGAATCATATTTAGGCTGGTAATACACCTTAAACTCCTCATCCTTCAGAGCCTTCTCCATCATGCTCTCAATTTCCTGCTCTCTTAGAATCCTGTTCTTCATATTCTCATCATAGACCGCATAAATCATATTATGCTTGCCTTTAATGGCTTTCTTCGTCATAGTTGCCATATCAAGAGCCATATCAACCCGCATATTGTTATTCTCAATCACATATATTCCCATTGACAAGTATATCTCGTAGTTCTTACCATTATCCTTATTCTTATTCTTACCTACTGCAGACTTCGCAAGGTCTTTTAGCCTCGCAATCAGTTTTTCCATGCTGTCTGCCTTCAGCAACAATACAAATTCATCACCTCTGTGATGGGCAAATACTTCGTCTTTTTCGATAATCTTCTCTATCTCCCCTGAGAGGTATTTGATAACTTCATTACCCTCATCATAACCGAAAATATCATTGATATACTTGAAACGATCAACATCTATCGTAACGATGGCATACTTGCTGTTAATATTCTGCAGATATTTTCTCGCCAGAAGTTCAAACTTTGCATATGTATTGCCACCTGTCAGCTCATCAACATAGGCAATCCTCTCAATAGACCTCTTATTTTTCTCTTTGAGAAACATAATCAGAAATACCGTTGCCAGATACAATATCAAAAAAGATGCAATCAGTACATAGGACTTAAACATAGTCTTATCGCGAAAATCCGACATGGCATTCTTCGAAATCATCGTAATCAGATGCCAATCGTTAAAATCAAAATGTGCCGCATAAAATATCTTTTTATCATTGTTATATTCAAGTTCTGCAAAATCCGTATAACCGTACTTATAATTTCCCTCAATCTTTCCAATGGACTTATCATGTCCGGATGAATACAGATAATCCATAAGTCTCGCATTGACGGAACTGGCAGAGGCAAACATATTATCTACAATAATATTACCGTTCTTATCCACGATACAACTCTGACCAATCAGTAAACCGTTGGATATATTCATCACTCTCTTAAGAGCACTTACACTCTCATAACCGAATATAACTCCCACTACCTTATCGTCTTTCTCAATAGGTCTGCTAAATACAAGATACTCTCCCCTGGTTCCTCCATCAGCTATTATATTTGACAAATATCTACTGCCCTCAAGTGCAGCCTGATAATACTCCTTCTCAGCTATATCATAACTGTCACCATCCAGCATATAAGCCTTCCCATGCAAGTCCGCTATACCAACCTTTTCAAAATCCTTACCTATGTTAATAATCTGAAGCCTGGCAATACATTTTTGATAATCTAATTCGCTATCATCCATCATAAAATCCACAAGATAATTAAGCCGCTCAAACCTGCCCTCAATCATACTGTTGACGCTTTCCTTAATCTGTCCTGTTTCACGCTTGAGAACACTCTTCGTCTCTGAATTGTACTGTCCTTCCAAAAATTTTAAATAAAGGAAACAACCCGCAAGAACGCATACCGTAAATATAAAAATCAAATGTATAGCGGAGGGGTTGAACTTTCGTTCTTTTTTCATAATTATCAGTCTCCTTCGCCATTTTCACCAAATCAATACACAATCATTTAATATTTTATTTCAAATTGCACTCCATTTGACATTATCTTAAGTAGATTATACAATATTTTGGAATTTTTATCAACAATTTTTAGACTGTAAGTTAATTTTTTGTACATATATTACAAGACATTGCAAAAAGTTTAGTTAAAAAACAAACCTTCTCCTACCCAAAAAGGTAAATCCTACCTTTTGAATAGGAGAAGCTTTATGTAATATTCCTCTATCAATGAGCATAATAGTGGTATACAGTTCTGTTTTCGCCCGACAAAACGGTTGATATTAATAGTGTTTCAATGTCGCTATGACTTAATATGCCTTTCCCCAATATACCATTGCCTTTGCCGGTTTCCCACAGCACACACATACCTCTGACAAAGTTTCCTGTTGGAATGGCATGCATCTTGCTGTTGCCGTAGTTTCCTCCTTTATCTTGTCTTCACAAGCCTGATTGCCACACCACATAGCTTTGATAAATCCCGGTTTTTCCTCTACTGCTTTTTTAAACTCTTCATAATTTAACGCTACAGAGGTATGGTTATCCCTATGGATTCTTGCTCTTTCCAGCATTTCCCGCTGCATTGTTCCAAGAAGTTCTTCTACCTTATCCGCAATGTCATCAATGGCTACCGTCATCTTTTCGCCGGTATCCCTTCTTGCAATAATTGCCTGATTTGCCTCTATATCCTTTGGTCCTATCTCAACGCGGAGAGGTATCCCTCTCATCTCCTGTTCTGAGCGTTTCCATCCCGGACTCTTATCACTGTCATCAACCTTTACCCTGAAATGGGAGAGCATATCTCTCATCTCAAACGCTTTTTCAAGGACTCCCTCTTTTTTCTGCATGATTGGTACCACCTCTACCTGTATCGGTGCCACCATCGGTGGTAAAACAAGACCACTGTTGTCACCATGCACCATAATAACTGCACCTATCAGTCTTGTGGTCATCCCCCATGAAGTCTGGTACACATACTTAAGTTTGTTATCCCTGTCTGTATACTGGATGTCAAATGCTTTTGCAAATCCATCTCCAAAATTATGACTGGTGCCCGACTGTAATGCCTTGCCATCATGCATTAATGCTTCAATCGTGTAGGTTGCCTCTGCTCCTGCAAATTTTTCTTTATCTGTTTTTCTTCCTCTGATCACCGGAATCGCCAGCACCTCCTCGCAAAAATCCGCATATACATTCAACATCTGCTGGGTTCTCTCTTCTGCTTCCTCTGCTGTCGCATGAGCAGTGTGTCCCTCCTGCCATAAAAATTCTCTTGAGCGCAGAAATGGTCTTGTCTCCTTCTCCCACCGCACAACAGAACACCACTGGTTATAGACCTTCGGCAAATCTCTGTAGGACTGAACTTCATCCTTATAGAAATCACAGAACAGTGTCTCTGAAGTAGGTCTGACACATAACCTCTCCTGCAGCTGATTCGAGCCACCCATGGTTACCCATGCTGCTTCCGGCGCAAATCCTTCTACATGGTCTTTTTCCTTTTCAAGAAGACTTTCTGGAATAAACATTGGCATATAGACATTCTCAACACCCGTCTCTTTAAACCTTCTGTCCAGTTCTCTCTGTATGTTCTCCCAGATAGCATAACCGGCCGGTTTAAAAATCATACAACCCTTTACACTCGAATAGCCCATGAGCTCTGCTTTTTTTACCACATCCGTGTACCATTGGGCAAAATCCTCCTCCATGGAGGTAATTGCCTCTACAAGCTTCTTTTGTCCGCCTGCTTTTTCATTCTGCTGCTGATTTACCAATGATTCCTTTTCATTTTTATCCCCCTGCATATCGCAGGTTTTACCTGCGATACTGCTACCGATAGGTAGGTTTGAAAGTTTACTTTCAAACTTGACACTCTGATTATCTGCCATAATTTCTTTTCTCCTTTTCTGATATCCTATTTTCATTGATACTTTGACTTCTATGCACATTCTGAACGCTAAAGCTGGTCTGGCATCACTATTTTTTAAAATGTCATCCGAATTAAAAATCGCCCTAAGTCATTCCTTTGAACGACTTAGGGCGAAGCTGCTATCCGTGTTACCACCTAAATTCAGAATAATTCTGCACTCTGTAAGTAAAATCCATACCGCATATAGCAGTATAGTCTTCCTACTTTACCCTTAACGCAGGCAGGACGTTGAACCTTAATGAGCAGTCACCTCTATATATCTGTATAACAGAAATCTCCGCCGTTGGGCTCAAAGCTCGGGAACCGGTTCAGCAATATTCCGATAAAAGCTCGCACCTTCCGCTTTCTCTCTGCAATCCTCCTACAGCCTACTATCTTCCTTCATAGCTTCTTATAAAATTTTCTTATAATAAATTAACATAAAGGCGGACATTCGTCAAGAATTATTCCACTTATATTTTTTATACAAGGTAACTATTCGTTACTATTCAGCCACGCCATTCACAAAATATCTTCCACGAAGTGGAATGCACAAAGCATATTACACAAGCGGAATGCACTTCGTGGAAACCGCTGTTGCACAGCGTTTTTTCTCAATCATATATATTTTCACCACCCGCTTAGCTGCTTTATAGGCTTGGTATCTCGACCAGTTAAACTTTCTGATATCTCCTTTATATTTGCTTTCATATTTTTCGACAATCTCAATGCAATAAATCGTCATATCTCCCTTATGCGGATAATCTGTGGCAATATTCGAGTCAATCAATGTCTCCGCACCATCCATTGACAAATGGTAAAACAGGTAGGTGGCATCACTATGCTCTTCTCCAAACCGTTCTATATTATAATTCATAATAATATAATCCGGCCTCATAAAAGCAAGAATCAAAAACATGACTGTCACAATCGTTAATCCATACTCAAATAATTTTATATTGTCATTAAAAATAAACCATGTCACAAATACCATCAATATCGCTATAACTGCTAATGCCCACAACACAACCACTCTCATAAACGTAAGATGGTAATAATGAATATACAGAACCATTGTGTAAGCCGATGAAACCGTCATAATATAAGTACAAAAAGAAATTATCGTCAATAACGCTTTTAATGCACTATTTTCCTCAAATCGAATCCTGCACAGAATTACCATAAATATATTGATGACGCATACGACCAGTAACTGAAAAAAACCTGTTCTCGCGTATTTGGCATATGTGTAACCTGACGGCAGTATGCTGTCGCTGCGACTCAACAATCCTATCAGTTGAATAATACAAAATACGACATAGACCACCGAAAAGATTCCGATAAAGGTAATCTCCGTCACTGCACTCGCTTTTTCATTATTCGTTTCAACAACATTAATCCTTTTTATAATCAGTATTTTCCCACAGGCATATGTAATAAAATAAGCCATGATAAAGATAAACGTGAACTTAATCGCATCCCAGACGTTATCTATTCCAAACAATAAGTCCGAGACCAGCTCCCGAAACACCGCATCCGCACTAACTAACAATATCAGTACTATGAATAGACAGGGAAGTGCGATAATTACTCCGGTTACGATATGACTTGCATATTGCTTTTTTTCCCTTTCTCCTGTATAGGATGGATTTCCCATATTATTTCCATTCACTCCGGATGGTATATTTCCCACACCGGTTCCATTCATTCCATATGGCGGCATATTTCCGTTATTCCGATACATTCCATTCATTCCATACGGTGACGCATACCCACGATTCCGATACATATTATTCTTTTTTGATGTTCCAATATCAGAAAGCGGGGAAAATATATTTGTAAGTGCCTGTTCAAAAAATTGCAGATAAACTACTATGTTCCATAGAAAATTGATTTTATCAATTCCATAGGCAATATGAATCGACCACTTAACAAGTACTGCAAGAAACAAAAGTCTTCCAAGCCTTATCATATGATGATTATCGGTATATGCCGGAATAACACTTAACAGAATCAGCAGTATACCATATATAATCCCAATGTTTCAGCTTTCTCTTTTTTTTATGAACAATTACCCGTGCAAGAACTGATGTGATAAAGATACCAAACACTGTACATGCAATTCCCGTAGAATTGTTATAAAAACAAATCGCATACGCCAATGCCACAATAGCGCTTACTAATATCAAAAAATTCTTTTTACACTTTTCCATCATACTTCACCTTCCCTATTATAATAATATTATACCACATTTACTCCTTGAAGTATTGACTTATTTCATTATTTCCGCTACATTACAAAAAACTAACTTACCGTCTCTTTTCAATTCCCGATAAGTTAGTTTTATCAACTTGTTCTCCTACAGCATATGTGCCCTCAACACTTCGGCTGACAATGGGCTCAGATAAGCAGGTGCAATATCAAATACAGTCTTGCATCCGGTCACACCCTCACTGTGCAGTCTGTTGATGGCTCTCGCATAGGCAAGAATGACCGATGATGTAAATTCCGGATTGGAATCCAGTTTTAGGCTATACTCAATCACATGGTTATGTTCATTATTCCAACCTGTAACACCAGTTCTGAACACAAATCCCCCATGTGGAATACCACTGTGGTTTGCCTTCAATTCCTCCTCTGATATAAAATGAACAGTGGTATCATAGTCAGAAAAATAATTCGGCATATTCTTAATCGTCTCTTCAATCTTTGCCTTATCAGTTCCCTCCTCTGCTACCACAAAACACTCTCTTGTATGCTTCTGTCTGGTGCTAAGTTCAGGATTTTCACAATTTCTTACCGCTTCCAGTGCACTGTCAATTGGTATCGTATACTGTTTGCCATCCCTGACACCCTCTACACGTCTGATGGCATCCGAATGTCCCTGACTGACTCCCTTTCCCCAAAACGTATAATCATTGCCCTGTGGCAAAATAGCATTCGCATATAATCTGTTCAGAGAGAACATTCCCGGATCCCAACCGCAGGAAATCAGTGCAATGTGTCCATTTTCTTTTGCTGTCTTGTCTACATTTGCAAAATGCTCCGGTATTCTCGCATGTGTATCAAAGCTGTCAATAACGTTAAAATACTTTGCATATTCCGGTGTCTGCTCCGGTAAATCAGTCGCACTTCCGCCACACAGCACAAGCACATCTATCTCATCCTTATGCTCCGTAATCTCCGATACAGGATATACTTTCACACCCTCTGTCAAAATCTTGACATCCTCTGGATTTCTCCTTGTAAATACTGCCACCAACTCAACATCCTGATTCTGCTTTACAGCACACTCAATACCTCTTCCGAGATTGCCATATCCCAATATTCCTATTTTCATTCCTTTTACCTGTGCAGTTTCCATGCCTTTTGTTTCAGACGCTTCTTATGCCTTTTACGTTTCACATGCTTTACAGCGCTCACAGCTCTCCTCTGTCCGGCATAACTGCAGTTGTCCTTTCCTTTTAATTCATACGATATATTTGATGTCAACAGTTTCTGATTCATCTTATACCGGGCATTCGTCTTTCAATTAGAACGAACTAACTACTATTATACCAAATTATTGCCAATGTGCAATTATTTTTTTATTCCTTCAAGCTGGTCACAACTCCCATGAAAATAGGAAGCTTATTCTGATAATCAACAATGGCATAGATAAATGGTCTGTCTATATCAACGACCTTTTTCTCCGTAGAAGCAGCACTACCCGCGCGCACCTCCGCTGCCGTTGACGCTGCGGCATCCGTCCCTTGTTCATCGACATCCATATACGTATTTTGAAAAACTTTCCCAATATAAGGCAAAATGGCGCTGTCATTTACAAACAATTCCGAAAAATCTGCCTTTTCCGCCAAAAAAGCATTTTCCATCCCCATTTTTTTCAGTGCCTCACTAAAATCATATTTTCCTGTCACACTGAACTTAGGAATTGTAGCCTCCACCACTATACCATAATTGTCCTGCATCATACTCAAAAAATGTTCTCCCGTCAGAGAAGCAATGTAATCAAAAATATCGACCTCCTCATTAGGAAGTATCGCAACAAAAAGATACCCCGATGTGTAGGGTTTGCAAAAACCGGTGGCATATTCATCCTCAATATAATACATCTCAACCGAGTGCATAAAATTGCCGCTTTCTTTTTCTCCGCGATAAGCATTAAATTCTCCCGCTACCGCATTCAGATACGGGTCTAACCACCGTCCGCTGAATAATACCGTATTGACCAGATATAGCACAGCTTCATCACCGATTTCATCAATCATATTCCGGATGTAGCCATCCGTATTCTCACTAATCCAGTAATTGATATCCTCCTTTGTTGTCTCATCAAAAGGTGCTTCAAATACAGATGAATAATACCAATTTTTCACATCACTTAAAAATGTTTCTTTTACCTTGGCATCCTCATTATTCCGTATCCAGATGGAATCCGCCAGCTTAATTCTGGATTTTTCATCATATTTGAGTTGATTCGTATAGGTGTTCAGATTCCGGTTGAGCTCTTCTATCTGCTGCCCTCCACCGAGAACCTTTTCCATCTGCTGCCGTGTATCCCCCGCTGCACCGTTGGCCGCCATCGATAGCACAAGCTGTGCAGAAAGTGGTGAAATACATATATTCTTCTTAACTTTTGCACATTCCTTAAATAACGCTATCGCAAAATCAGCACTGCTCTCCACAAATTCCTGTGACACCTCTGTTGTGAACTGCTGTGCATCCGGTGCATCATGTCTCTTCTCTGTTTCCGACTCCGGCAGCGTCTCAATATTTCTACTATCGCCTGTCGTCATCTCTGAGCCATCTGTCCCTACCTCTGTTTCCGCTTTGCCGATGGTTTCGTTTACCTCATTTGCACGAAATAATCCTGTAAGGTCAGTGGCATTACCTGACCACAACAACTTCTGTATACCATCCTCATTGTTATTTTTAATAATCATCATACCCGGTTTCTCGCCATCTTCTCCCTCATAAGCTGTTTCGTGTTCAAGCTTCTTAAGCCTTCTCTCCTCATCACGTTCCCCCTGCTGCCTGTGGGCACAGAAGACCGACGCGGCACCTGCCATTAACAGCAGCAATACCACTGCAAATGCCGGTATAAAGCTTTTTCTATATCTGTAACCATTCTTTTCTTCTGCAGCCTTTTTTCTACTTTTTCTTTTCTTTCCATCCATCCTTTTGTCATCATAGGACAGTGCCTCTTCCACCAAATCCTCCTCTATATGATTGATTGCCTCAAAGAGCTTCTTGCCTTTTTCCTTCTGTTTCATACGACAATTCCCCTTTCGCCAAGAAATTTTTTTAATTTTTTTCTGATTCTCGAAAGACGCATGGCAGCATTTCTTTCCGAAACGCCATATTCTACAGCAATATCTTTCACAGGGCACAATAGCCAGTACCTTTTCACAAACATGGTTCTGTCTTCATATTTAATCTCACGAAGAAATACTTCGATAGCCTCCGTCAATGCCTTCAGCTCTATCTCTGACTCCACAGTATTGCCATCAGTCACACATTCCTCCAACTCCTCTATGGATAGTTCGTATTCCCATACTCCGCCCCGCTTTTGTGCCTGATGATAATGAAGGCGTTTGAGAGAAAGATTTTTTACAATTTTTAACAGATATGCACGTAGAGGTTTTGGGCGCTGTGGCGGAATCTTATTCCATATTCCGTAATAGGCATCATTGACACACTCACTGGCATCTTCGGTATTGTGTAATATATGATAAGACACCTGATGACAAAGTTTTCCGTATTTCCCATCAAGCTCAGCAATGGCATTTTCTGACCTTTCAAAGAAAAGCTCTATAATCCTTTCGTCCTCCATAACCTTTTCCCTTCCCATTTTTATCAGTTCACTTTCTTATCTGCTATTTACAGATAATATTCCTTAGTCACTATTAACATATAACATCGCTCAGGCATTTCATTCATGAATTCTTGTCTTCACCTATACTACTACCCTTTTTTCTCATAATACAACATTCATCAAAAAACTTCTCCCAATAGCAACGATAAAAAAGAGCACCAGAAACATATTTTCTGAAATGCTCTCTTTACCCAATTTAACACTGTGCATCTATGCATGTCCGCAGCCGGCAACGTTCCTGTTACGCCACGCCAATTCTCCGTCAACCATGCAATCCTGACGACTGTCTGATCATATCCTCTACCACAATATCGTAAATTTCTCCTACGGAATTACAATACTCCAGAACCTTCCACGGTTCGTTTGTATGAAAATGAATCTTTACCAAATCTTCATCGCCGGTGGCAATTAATGAATTGCCCTCAATATGTCCCGTAATATAATCTGCAATCTCATCCTCATCAAGATTCTCATCCCTGCGGTCTATGAGAAGCTGTGTATCGTAACGGTATGCAAACTGATCATCCTCTGCGTCAATACTATGAATTTCTTCCATTGTCTTTTCCTCCTGATTTTTTATGTTTACCCGAATATTATAACATAAAACAGACATATTGCATCTACTTTTTACAATATGTTGAAAAGTAACCTCTCCCCCATGAACATAATCCCCTGTTATTATATTTTGCAAAAAAAGAATAGAATTATCCCCCAAAATAGAGTATGATAGAAGGCATAGAATATGCAGACAGAGGGAATCATCATGACTTTCAGTGAAAATTTAAAGGAATATATAAAAACACTTGATATAACCTATACCCAATTAGCAAAGGCGTCAGGACTTAGTGTCAGTGCCATATCTCACTATGTCAAAGGTCAACGCAAGCCCCACTATAACGGCGAACAGATAGAAAAAATCATCCATGGTTTTCTTTCTCTTGCCAAAGAAAAGGATATTCACATCACCGAGGAGGAGTTGCGCCTATCTTTGCAGAAAAGTATCACCAACGGACTAAATGTGGAATATAGTACTTATCTTGAAAACTTAAACAGGCTTTTAAAAGCGCTTAATGTCAAAAGTAATCTTTTGGCAAAGTCACTGTCCTATGATCCGTCTCACATTTCCAAAATACTTTCCGGCAAACGTCATCCCGGAAACCTTCCCGGCTTTACCCTGCAGGTATCAACCTATATTGCGGGTCACTATTTGAAGGCACCTGAGATTTCCACCATTGCCAGATTGATTGGCTGCGACGAAAAGGCAATTTCCAACGTAAGAATAATGCGTGATGCCATCATCACTTGGCTCAGCTCCACCCCTTACAACAGGGATAACGATCCCATCGCACACTTTCTTGAGAAAATGGACACTTTTAATCTGGACGATTTTATACAGTCAATTCATTTTGACAGCATCAAACTGCCCTCTGTACCATTTCAATTGCCAACGACCAAAACCTATACCGGTATCAAGGAAATGATGGAAAGTGAGCTTGATTTTATTAAAGCTACGGTTCTTTCCAAGTCCATGAGTGATTGCATTTTGTACAGTGATATGCCTCTGGAAGAAATGGCAAAAGACCCTGATTTCCCTAAAAAATGGATGTTTGGCAGAGCGATGATGCTCAAAAAAGGACTTCATTTGAATATCATTCATGATGTCAACCGTCCTTTTAATGAAATGATGTTAGGGCTTGAAGGACATATCCCGATGTATATGACCGGACAGATATCTCCTTATTATCTTGCCTCTTCCCAAAATGATGTATTCACACATCTGCTGAATGTATCCGGCGCTGCTGCTTTGGAGGGCTATGCCATTGCCGGACATCAGAGTTCGGGAAGATATATACTTTTCAAATCAAAAGAGGATATTAACCATTACCGTATACGGGCAGAGCAGCTTTTGCAAAAAGCTATGCCTCTCATGGATATTTATCGCAGTGACAGAAAGCAGGATTTTGCTGCACATATGAGGAAACTATGGAAATCGGGTAACCGCCAGATTGTGCACTGCAGTCTTCCTATTTATACAATATCGGAAGATTTACTCGACGCAATCCTTGCACAAAACAACGTACCTATCACAAACATGCAACAAATCAGGAACTACCGTGGGGAATATCTTACTGCCATGCAACATTTATTGACCAATCATGATGTCACTTTGGTTGTACCGGAGCTGACACAAGAGCAATTTAAGAAAATGCCTCTCTATCTCGCACTTTCTGAACTGTTCTACGAAGCAGATATCCCTTACAGCTATGAAACGTACCTTGCTCACTTAGAGCAGACAAAAAGCTTTGCAAGGCAATACGCAAATCTCACATTAGAATTGGATGCAATGCCTACTTTTCGTAATATTTCTTATTCTATTATTAATGAAAGTCAGGTGATTGTATCAAAAAATAAATATCCAACCATTCATTTTGTGATTCATCACCCCAAAATGGTGTTGGCATTTCAGAATTTCATCCCACCTCTCAGGGATGATATACATGATTAAGGCCTGCCACGCAAAACAACTCGACGCATCACACCGACATGTGTTCTAATTTACACTATCTGTTATATAAAACGGCGAAAGGCACCAATACTACAAAGTATCCGTGTCTTTCGCCATCTAATGCGGGTGACAGGACTTGAACCTGCACACCTCGCGGTACAAGAACCTAAATCTTGCGTGTCTGCCAATTCCACCACACCCGCATTTCAAAAAGGATGAAAATGATATTTTCTACAGAGGTTATTATATCCGATATATGAAGGTTTGTCAATCAGTTCAAAATGAAATAAAAACCTATTATCCCACATAAAACACCAATCGCCAGTCCGGCTATAACATCTTTTATATAATGCACTCCCGCTATAGGACGCAAAATTCCTATGGACACCGCCACTGCCAGCATGCCTATACCAAACGCAGTGTTCACATACAATGCCGCCATTGCTATGACACCCGCCGAAACCATATGCCTGCTCGGAAATGACTGTCCCCTTTTATTCTTAATAATAAGAGGCTCAATTGCCATCTCCTCATAAGGCCGTTTCGCATTGACTATCTTTCTAAAGATAGTGCATATGACAAAGGTAACTGCCGGCACCAAGATTATTCCGGCAATCTCCTTCGTGGCACCATACAGAATTTCATATATAACGGAAGCCGCATATCCTAATGCAGTGACGTATGGTAACAGCCTATAGGCAAAAACAAACAGCTTTAATCTTACATCGCTTTTTCTAAACCACGTACTAATCTTATTATATAATTGTTCATTCATAGATACTTCCTGCTTAGTGTAGCTTTTCTTATAATAATAATCATTTTATGCGATGTTGTCAACAAACCCGACAGCACTATTCGCAGGTAATCCTATTTACGTTACTATTGGCAGGAATCGGTGGAATAGTCACCTATTTTATAAAACACACCTATAGATGCACAAAAAGTGAAGAATGGTTCCGGCAAGTACAAAGAAATGCCATACTGAATGCATATATTTTACCTTGCTTCCGATTCCGAATATAATCGCTCCCACTGTATAGGCGATTCCTCCTGCCACCAGCAACTTTATGCCACCTGCCGGCACTGCCTGTGAAAGAGGCTTGAATGCCAATACAATAACCCATCCCATTGACAGATAGCATACCATCGACAGCTTTGTAAATCGTTCCATATCAATGGCATTTAATATAATCCCTACTGCTGCTGTTGCCCATATAACATCAAATAGTTTCCATCCCACTGTGCTTCTCAAAGAAACCAGGGTAAAAGGAGTGTAAGTTCCGGCAATCAGCAAAAAAATCGTACAATGGTCAAAAATCCTCATGACACGCTTTGCATTATTCGGTTTAAAGCTGTGATACAGGCACGACATCGTATATAAAATAATCACGGCAAATCCAAATATCCAACTGCTTACAATACCATATACATTGTGATGTCTTGTGGATATGCTGACGCACAGGCACAATGCCGCTATTCCCAGACCAGCACCTATCCCATGAGATATTGCGTTAATCAGTTCTTCTCCCAATGTATACTCCGGTATAGAAATCTTTCTCTCAAGGTATGTCTTTTGCGTATTAATACTATATTCCATAACAAACCTCCTTTTTCAAATGCAAAAGCTATATAACGTAGTTTTAATAACTACATTATATAGCTTTTGTGCTATTTGTCAAGGCTTTTTTACTTCAATTACTAGAGTACAGCATTCCCAGAATTGAAGTACTGAATAGTTACCACAAGATTCCTATTCACAGCCAACCTCATAAAGTAAAGCATTATAACTTTAGTGATTGCTTCGCCGATTCATAATCCTCAAACAGAATTGTCTTAAATCCCAATTCGCCCGCTGCTCTTAAATTGACCTCTCTGTCATCAAGAAATACACATCTTTCCGGATTCAGGGAATATTTTTTTATCAGCAGCTCATAGATATCTTTATCCGGCTTCTTCATTTTTACTTCAAAGGATAATATTCCGCCATCCATTTTCTTAATAAAACCAAGTTCCTCTTCGCATTCATGGTATAGTTTTTCACTTATATTTGACAAGTATAACACCCTGTAGCCTTTACTTTTTAATTTTTCGATAAAACCATCTGTATAATAATAGCGTCTGACAATACCATTCAGATTTTTAAATGCCCTTCTTATCTCCCTTTCAAGTTTGGGACTTCTCTCTATAAATTGATTAAGCACCTCTTTTTCGCTCATCATTCCCTTGTCATATTCGTTCCAGATATCATTTTCGACAACGGCATCCATCACTGCCTGTATTTTTTCTTCCCTAATACCGACTTTTTTTAAATATTCACGGGGAATAAATTCCGCCAGTACCATGCCAATATCCAAAATAACCGTATCTATCTTTCTTTTCATTAATTTACCCTTTGTCCTCCTTCCCACATCCATCAGCATGTCTTTTGTATGAGCCCACTTTTCTGCCAGCAGTTCTCTGTTTCTGACATAAAAGAGACTCCCTTTGCCAATTACGGCAATGACTACCAACACAGCTTCTACTAAAAATATCAAAAATATTACAGCGCATACCTGCAAAATCGCTCTCTGTTTATTTTCCCAGAAAGGATATACGATTGCCTTTTTTCTCATTACATTATTGCCGATTTTCTTTATTTCCCGTAAAAGATTGCCATAGGAAAATCTTCCGGAAATTACAGATATCTCCGATGCGTCCTCCACATCAGCCAGATGTTTTTTGACAATTTTATATGCATAACCCTTTGTGAGATTAGGCATAATAACCTCATAATTCGTTATCTCTATAGGACTGCTTTTTTCCAACGCACTGTACGACATATAGACTACAGTCTTATGATTGCCTGCTGCACTGTTAAATATTCCACTTTCCCGTTTTATCACGCCGCATATCTGAAATGGCATATTATTGATGTAAACTGTCATACCAATGATATCCGCACTTCCAAATAACTGCCATGCCAAATCTTCATCAATTACAATCAAATCATTCATCAGATTTTCATCTGAAAAAAAGGAGCCTGAGACAAGTCGGAAAGGATGCATTTTAAAAAAATCCCCGCCTACACCATACGCTGTAAATTCCATCGGTGTTGCATCTGTGTGGACAGATACGCTCCCCCTGGCACTGTAACAATCCACCCAGGAAACTGTACCATTTTTGCTTTCCAAAACATCATCCTGTCTTAAATCCGCCTCTATCTCACTTCTCAACCGCATCACATTCTCCGGGCTAAACTCCGCCTCTTTCGAAAAAAATACACTGATATGTGAATATCTTTTTCCTGCTGCCCAGCTTCGATAAGCATCCTTATAGGTATCTTTTGCGCTTAACTGTTGAATCAGTATAAGCGGCGTCAAAAGAAGCACTATGATAATCAAAGGTTTTATGAATTTCTTTAATTTGCCTGAATACTCTTTCAAAATTTACCTCATTTCTGTAATGCCTTTACATTTATTTGGCAAGTCTCACATAATCACCCGGTTTGACCATTTTATTGGCATTTGTAATAACATATTCACTGCCTTCTACGGCTGCCTTAAGAGCGCTCTTTGAATCATCCGACAAAAGCACCTCCACATTAACTCTGGTTGCCACATATCGATTCCCCAAAGGGCTTGATTTTTCTCTGATTACCAGTATAAATTTACCATTTGAATCTTCTCTCACTGCATTATTCGGCACAACATAATCATATCTTGTACTCTTTTCCCCCACTGCTACCGTCAGATTTTGCCCCACCTCTACATCTCCATCAATGGCAAAAATCAATTTTTTATTTCTTGAAGGATTTTCCGGATCCACCTTAATCTCACTAAGTGTCACTGTTAAATCACTAAAATACCATGCATCCGAAACGGTTGCCGTATCTCCTTTTTTTACCTTGGCAGCCTGCTCCTTTGTGACACTAAAGCTCAGGGAATATCCATTGGCTTCATCCTGCAGTGTAAGCAACGGAATCTCTGCCTGTGCCACTTCCCCTTTCTTGATATCCACCGATATGACTTTGCCTGCCACCTTTGCCGTAATCTCATTTCCGACGCTTTGCTGTGTCAGCTTCTCCAGTTCTTTTTCCTTCTCCCTGATGGCTTCATACTGTGACTTGATGGAATTGACCGTATTAATCTCTGCAATATAGTCATCATGTGCCTCTGTCGCCTCTGTCAGCTCTTCATTAGCTTTAGCAAGCTCTAAAGTGATGCTTTCCCTGCTCTCCTCAAGCTGACTTTCCAACTCTTCTTTTACCTGTGATTTCTGCTCATAACGGCTCTTTGCCTCATGATAGGCATCCAAAGCCGCCTTTGCCTGCTCCACCTGTTCTGTTCTGTCATTCTCATAAAGCTCCCTCACTTCACTTTCTTCCATGCCAAAGGATTCCCAGCTTGTCTGCGCCTGCGAAAGCTCCTTTCCTGCTTCCTCCGCTTCCTTAGAGGCTCTCTTAACCGCCGCTGACTGCTCACTCGTTCCATCACTCAGGGCATCTGACTGTTTCTGCAGATTTTTTACCTTCTCGGATACCTGCTTCATGGTGGCACTTAAAGTACTAAGCTTTGCTGTGGCATCAGCTTTATCGATTCCTCCGTTTTCCGCCCGTGATACAATATGATTGTCAATCTCATTAATCATAATGTTGTTATCATAGGCTTCTTTTAACTCTTTAAGCTCACTGGCAGCCGCCTCCCGTTCTGTGCTCACACCCTCCTTTAGTTTAATAAGCACATCGCCCGGTTTGACTTCATCGCCGGCCTTTACCAGAACCTCCTCTACTTCTCTGCTTTCTGACACTTTGATTTCAACCGGGTCTCCCGCCTCGACTGTTCCCGTTCCTCTCACCTTCGCTGAAACAGAGTCGGACACAATCTGCTCTGTAGAGACCTGTGCCAACGAATGGTTCATGATTGTATTAGAAAAAAATGTTAAAAACAGCATCATCGCAAAAAAGAGCACCGTTATCCTTTTTATCCATTTTTTTCTCCCAGACTGTCTCTCCATAAATTACTATCCCTGCCTTTCTTCTTATCCCGATTCATACGATTATCCCTTAATACCACTTTGGGAGGTAATACCATCCACCAGATATTCTTCTCCATATAAAAACACCAGCAGACTAGGTATCATATAGATTACCGCCACTGCAAATGCCAACCCTATCTCGCCATTATTGATTCTTGACAAAAATATGGATAACGGATATTTTTCTTCATCCGACAAAAGAATTAACGGTTGCTCCACCATATTCCAATAATCAATGAACACCAGTATGCCCACTGAAAATAACGCACTTTTACACATTGGCATACAGATTCTTGTAAATATCCTCCATTCTCCTGCACCGTCTACTTTTGCCGCCTCTATAATTCCCGGTGATATTCTTCTCATATATTTTGTGAGCAGATACACACTAAACGGAGAAAAAAATCCCGGCAGAAGAATGGACCACCTTGAGCCCAATATGTGAAGCCATTTTGCCACAAGATAGTTTGGCACAAGCGTTACCTGATAGGGCATTAATGTGAGAATCACATAGATAAAAAAGACAATCTCTCTTTTTTTTCCTCTAAATCTTGTAAAGCCATAGGCTGCAAGGGAGGCTATCATCAACTGGACAACCACAATCGGAACCACATACAAAATGGAATTCCAGAACTTCAGGAGATACTTCGGACTCTTTAACAGTACTGTCGCATACTGACTAAAGGATACCTTATCAGGAATAAACTTCAAATTAACTTTTTCTGAAATAAACTTATGACCGCCTGTCTTTCCTGTCTCAAACACTTTTCCATAATTAGCCGTTATCTCCGTCTCCGTCATGAAGGAATTACATATTGTGAGAAATATCGGTATCACAAAAAACACAGCAAATATAAGGGCAATTAAAAACCTAATGGCAATTCCGGTAAACCTTTTTATCTTTCGCTTTCCCTTACTGCTTTTCCTTTGATTTTTATCCTTTTTCCTAACTTCTCCTGCCACTTTCTCCGTCGCTTCTTCTGCCACTTTCTCTTTCGTTTCCTCTGCCGCTTTCTCTGTCACTTTCTCTATTACTGCCATATTCTCCATCAGGTCTCCACATCCTTTCCATACCGGTTTTCAATCACAAACATGATGCCGATAATGACCACCATGATATCAAACATAATGACCGCCGCCGCCGACATCTTCTGGTAGTCTAAGGAAGCAAAGGTATTATTCATAAAATGCTGTAATATATACAGGCTTTCATACGGATAATCCCCTGTCAGAAGATATACCTCCCGAAACACCTTAAAAGAATTGATAATAGAGAGAATTGTCACAAATACAATGGTGGGCGAAAGATACCGCAACTTAATTTTCCAAAATATTTTAAAGGAAGACGAACAGTCAAGCCGCGCCACTTCAACAAGATTTTTAGGAACACTGGTAAGTCCCGCCATAAACAGCACCATGTTATATCCCAGGTTTTTCCATAAGAATAGTATCACAATAATAATGGGTGCATATTTTGACTTAAACCAGTCTATCTTATCAGCTCCAAATATTCTTATAAAATCGTTCATCACACCATTGTAATGGAACAAAACCTGAAAAATCAGCACTACGGAGGCCACCGGCACCATCAGTGGTGATAAAAATATACTTCTCAATCTACTCTTATACGGCATATTAGATAACATCAGATTTGCCATGAGCAGGGACAAAATTACGGCAAGTGGTACGGCAATTCCCGTGAACTTTAATGTATTCATGGCTGCAAGCCGAAACGCACCATTGTGAAATACTTTGACATAGTTTTCCTGATATACAAAACGATTATTGACCACGTTTTCTATCAAGGAATATCTAATCACAACAAAAAACGGAATAATAAAGAACACCATAACACCGATAATGCTGGGCAGCATAAAGGCATCCACTTTCAGCCTGCTTTTAAAATAGCGTTTCGACCTCGGTGTTTTGAATCTCTTTGTCTTATTTTTTATTTCTTTTCTCATAAACCCTCCTGATTTCGGGATGTTTCTGTCATAAATTCCTTTCAACTAAACAAAGTGAACCTTTTTGATGTCCACTTTGTTTAATATCATTTATTTATTCTCTTTGACATAGACAGATGCCCTGCTCTGAATGACCTCTGCCACCTCTGTCGCTGATTTTTCCCCTTTAAAGAAAGCATCTGTCTCTTCTGTAACCATATTAAATATTTCTTCGTCATAAGAGGAAATTGTATCCGCTCTGTCAATGAGTTCCTTAATCTCCTCTATATCCTCATCAGTCGGATTTCCAATATAGAAGCTGATATCTCCAATGCCATATTCTGAGTAATACTTCGTTCCATCCGGTGCTGTCGTGAGTTCACGATTTTGTGTTTCTTCAAACAGCTTGTCAAGAGCATCCTTTCTGACCGGAAATTCCCACATATCCCTCGTCTGCTCCTCAAACGTATAAAACTGTTTGATAAACTCCCACGCCACATCCTTATGCTTTGACTTGGCACCGATGGCAAGCAATCCGCTCATAGTCTCAATGCCGATTCCATTTCCTTTACTTCCCGGATAGCCCTTTACGGTAACAGGTTCATCAAATACCAGCTTCTCTACAAGATATTCATCCACACTGTCCATCCTTAATCTGTCTAACATCACCTTATTATTTCTGATTTTAACATATGTACTCTGCTCATTTATCCAGTCCTCTTCTTCATAATCCGCATACATTTCCTCTGAAGACTGGTAATTTTTGCACAACTCCAACAGACTGATAAAGTCATTGTTATTAAAATCACAGGTGCCGGCATTCCAATCAATATACTCACCGATTCCCCTGCTAAGCATCATATCTAAAAGCATATCACTCGTAAGAGAGTCCAGCACTTCTACACCCTCCGGCAAACTCTTTACATAATCGACAAACTCTGAAATTGTCCATGTGGTATCGGTTCCAACCTTGCTTGAAGCCCCTATCAATGCATTAATCATATAATATTCAGGAAGAACATAAATTTTTCCATTTACCTTATAAGCACTTACAATGCTTTCTACAAAATCTGACTCACTGATATCGGCATCTTTTTCCAAAAACGGTGTCCAATCTTCAAATGCTCCCTTGCTGGCAAGATTCTGCCAGTTATAATCTACACAAATAATATCCATATTTGTTCCTGCGGCTATATCGGCATTAAATCTGTTTAACGCGTTTTTGAAAGCATCGTCATCATCAGAGGTCATATCAACATATTCATCAATGACTATCTTGTATTTTTCATTGGTTTTATTAAAATTCAAAACCTTCTGCTTCACATTATCGTCTAAATACAATGTTGCCAGATGTACTTCTTCTTTTTTAACAGTATCCTCCTTCGCCTGTTTAGTGAGAAGATTAATCTCTGTTATCTGGGTTTCGTAACTTGATAACACAACACAGTAAGAATTTTCATCAACAGCAATTACATATCTCACGTCATCCGGATTCAGATCACTGTCGATAAATTTCAGTATCTTTGTGATTGTTCCATTCTCACAATCACAATTAAACAGAAAACCATCTGAATTAATGAGAACAGTATTATCGCGTCCGGAATAGATTCCACTCATATTATAGAATTTGCTGTCATCCGCCAGCCTCTTTCCCAGTTTTCCACTCTCTATATCAACCGGATACAATTCCTCTCCGTTTTCTCCCCATGCCTGAAGAAGCAGCATGCCATTATTAAGCTTTAAGAGTTCTCCGCCATATAAATTATCCAAATGAATCTGTTTCGACTCATTTCCCTCCGAATCGGTTACAACAATGCTGCATTCATTGTTGTCGGAATTTCCCTTCAGACTCACCACATTTCCATCACCATCGGACACCTCTGAATAAATCATCTCTTCACTCGCATCATCGTAATCGATTGTCTTTATTTCTCCCTCACTTTTAGATACGAGTTCTAAATCAGGAGTGTAGATATAGGTAGTCTCTTTTGACTGGTACTCATAGTCATCCTTATCGGCTATATCTACATTTTCCTCTTTGCCAGAGACATCTCCTTCATCTGAAGTCTCTCCCCTATTAGCGGCATCCTCTGCCGATGTATTCTCTCCATCATCAGCAGAATCCCCTGCTGCCTCGGCATTTTCTGCAGCAATGCCATCATCATTTGCCGTTTCCACATCTCGTGATGTCGAAGACTCAGAGGCATACAACTCCTCCTTTGATATTGACTCACCTGTTTTAGGGTCTATCACTATGTGCTCACTATACACCACTTCAATATTGCCTTCTTTGTTAAAATGAAACCGGTCAACATACCCTTCAATACTATTATCAAACGCTACAGAATTACTCTGTTTTGAATTGATATCGTATTTGATAATTCCCGACTCATATTGTTCCTCTCCGCCATCTTCACTATATTTCCCATAATTGCAGTAAATACTTTCCTCATTTGCAATAACGTCATTCACTGTATACTCAAATGATGTCTCCAGTGATGTCTTATAGTAATCAAGCTGATCTTTTGCTGCACTTTTTTTCTTGCCACAGCCTGCGGCCGAGATACACATGGCTCCCGCTAATGCTGCTGCCAGCATTCTTTTTATCTTTTTCATCATTTTCCTCATTTCTGCACTGCTCTTTGCGCATATCAAGTTCGTGGCAGCAGTGCGCAGACACCACCAACTTACACTGCATCAACCCTTTATTATACTGTTATATCATAAAAATTCTGTTAGTCAATTCCTTCCGGCCAATTCTTACATTTCTTTTACATTTCCGGAGTTGCTATCCATATTCATTTTCTCCAAAATGCGCAGCAGATACTTCCATACCCTGCCTACACTTTCAATATCCAATCTCTCCTTAGGCGTATGAATATCTTTAATATTCGGTCCAAAAGAAACACAGTCAAGTTCCTGAATCTTTCCTGCAAACAGTCCACACTCCACGCCGGCATGAATCGCCTGAATGACCGGCTTCTCTCCATATTGCTCCAGATATGTTTCCACCATTAACTCTCTGAGCCTTGAAGCTTCTTTATATTCCCACGCCGGATACTCTCCTGTACAGGTAACAGAACCGCCAAGTACATTCATAAGACACTGAAGTCTGTCCACCAGCTCCTCTTTTTCACTCTTTACACTGCTTCTTACAGAATAACTAAACTGTACTTCTGTCTCTCCGTCTTCCTTTTTATCCGTGGTTAAAATCCCGAGATTCAAGGATGTCTGAACCAGCCCCTCTATGTCTCTGCTCATTTTCACAATACCACACGGAAGATTGACAAGTGCCGTTATTACTCTGTTCGTGGTAATGTCGTCAAACACCTGGTTGTCTGCATACGTTTCCACTTCTCCTGCCTTTTCTGACACAAGCCGGATATTCTTATCTGATATCCGATACTCATTTTTCAGGATATCATTGTACTCCTTTAATATTTCTGAAATGATGTCAATATCCTCCTCTCTACAGGATATCACCGCATGTGCCTCTCTCGGTATGGCATTGTCCTTAAGTCCTCCCCGTATATCGACAATGCAAAAAGATACTTTTTTGCTGACGGCATATAACACTCTTCCCAACACCTGATTCGCATTGGCATGACCTTTGTCAATCTCTGTTCCGGAATGTCCACCCTCAAGTCCTGTGACACTTAGCATCAAAATACTTTCAGAAATATTCCTCCGGGTGTTTTCTTTCTTAAATTGAACCGGTATATGACAGGTAGCCGTGACACCTCCTGCACAACTGACCAGCAGATAGCCTTCCTCCTCAGAGTCGATATTCAGCATCCTATCCGACTGAAGGCAATTACAGTCCAGGGCGACTGCCCCCAGCATGCCAATTTCTTCATCAACCGTAAATACTGCCTCTATCGGCGGATGAGGAATATCCTTTGAATCCAGAATTGCCAGTGCATATGCTATGGCTATTCCGTCATCGCCACCTAACGTGGTTCCCTTCGCATACACATAACCATCCTTAATTCCTAACGCTAAACCATCTTTTGCAAAATCTATATCACAGTCTTTTTCTTTCTCGCAGACCATATCAAGATGTCCTTGCAGAATTACCGGCTTCACATTCTCATATCCGGTCGTTCCCGGCTTAAAAATGATGACATTATTATACTGATCCTGACGACAGGATAAACCATGTTCCTTTGCAAAATTCACGCAATAATCACTGATTCGCTTTGTATCAGCAGAGCCATGGGGAATGGCACATAATTCCTCAAAATAGCTGAATACAGGTTTCGGTTCGAGCTCACCCAAAATTCTCATAACATCTAAATCCTCCTATTATTACATTTTCTTATATAAATACTATCATTTAAAAGTTACAATCCGGTTACCAAACTATGCTTCCTGATGACTGTTTTCTATTATTTACTATCATTATCTACTTTGCATTATCAAGTAGTAATCATAAATACAGCACAGTCACCCTCTTTTGTCAAGCAACTGTGCTTCATTCGTCTTCCTTGGTGGTTACTTTCAGGTATCAGCGGTTCCGCATTGTGTATGCCACTGCATACATTCCACTTCGCAGCCGCTCATTTTCCTTCCGATAAGTTATGTTGTGAATGGCGTGACTGAACTGTCACTACTTTTAACTGGGCCAGCTGGATTCGAACCAGCGAATGCAGGAGTCAAAGTCCTGTGCCTTACCGCTTGGCGATGACCCAATATCCTTAACACAGATAATAAAAAAGTTAGCAACTACCACTATCTGCGGTACTTCCTAACAATAAGGGTGGATAAAGGGATTCGAACCCTTGGCCTCCAGAGCCACAATCTGGCGCGCTAACCAGCTGCGCTATACCCACCATAATAATCCGAGCCAATAACCTGTATGCTATGAATATACACCGTCATTATTAAACTCAAGAAAAAATGTGCCCGAAGGGATTCGAACCCCCGACCCACGGCTTAGAAGGCCGTTGCTCTATCCAGCTGAGCTACGGACACATAACATACATTGAACTGCAATGTAAAAGCGGGTGATGGGAATCGAACCCACGTATCTAGCTTGGAAGGCTAGTGTTCTACCATTGAACTACACCCGCATATCAATCGGGGTGACAGGATTCGAACCTGCGACCTCTTGATCCCAAATCAAGCGCTCTAGCCAAGCTGAGCCACACCCCGCCGATTGATACTCATCAACAACGCAAGAACTATTATACTTGAAGTATCAATCTTTGTCAACTACTTTTTTTCAAAAAACAGTTGCTATTATCCTGCAAATACAATTCCTTCGAATATCTCCTCAATATACACACCGTCTATGTAGCACATTCCCTCATTCCGTTCAATATCAACCCTTGCTACCCTGCCATCTTCTAATAGTAAGTCTGCATACTTGCTATTATCCGTCCTAAAATACTTAACCTTTGTACCCTCCTTGAGCGTCTCACTTCCCCTCTGTTTTCCTGTCGCTTCATCTACGATTACAACATCCAATGGCTTTTTCAGCGTCAATTCATGATAGTATCCAAAATCATACCAATCCTGCCTTGCAGCCGGCATACCATTTTGATTCACATAATAATTTTTATATCCGGTAGCAGTACTCAACACTTCCGTTAGAGTGTCCAATATAAAGCTTTCCGGATTATTAAATACCAGCTCTCCCCATTCCCCGTCTTCCTCTACGTAATGCCATCCACAGTAAACCATATCCTGCTTCTCTGCTCGGGTATGATTCAGATTATATATTGATAACTGACCATAATCATTCACAAATCCATTTTCTATGTATAGATAATTCTTTCCATCCGTGTTATGTACAAATACAGGCTCGACACTAAGTCCGTCAATATCGTCTTCAAACCATTGATTATTGATACCTATGGACTGCTGATCATAATTATCATATTCATCCTTATAAGCCATAACATGCAGTTTGTCTAATTTTCCATCACCATCTAAATCATAAAAGAAGTCACTTCCATTGTATAATTCTACACAATACGCTTCCGGATGCTCCCTGTACTGCTCTTTAATCAACTCCGGGTATTCATTATAGGTCAGTGTCACAACCTGCATACCTGAGGCGAACGGCGCAATTTCATAAGGATTGAAAAATATCGTAAGACCATTATAGTCGAGTACCCAGGAAGGCTCATAGTCGCTGACATCAAACATTTCCTTAATGTCCAAATCTTCATACAGTGATGTATCTTTCCAGAATATGTCCAGCTGTTCTTCTATCAGCTCCGGCAATCGGCTCCTATCTGTCACCACATCAGAAAGTATCAGTCTTTCACCTGTTTTGACATCATAATTGATTCCCGAACAATAATAGAAGCCATGCGCTCCTCCCTGATACATACTTCCATGACTCACAAAACTCAACACATTGGTATCTGCCCGGCGCACTACTATATCCTCTTCTATGTAATATTCTGAAAAATAATCCGATGAATTTGATAATTCTTCTCTGGCCTCCGAAATCGAAGATTGGTATTCTTCCTCCATTGACTCTTTATTTTCTTTGTTATAATCTTTTAATGCCTTTGAAAGCTCTTTGTAGTCTTTTGCATCCTGCGCGTTCAGACTGATGGTAGCATATTTAAGACTGGCAATAATTCTGTAATCATCACTATACTCACTCTCATAATCAGTCGCTGTCCTTACCGATAACAGCCTGCTTTCGGCACCGCTATTCTTCTGATTTTTATCCGTACTTCCATCTGCTTCTTTTGTTTCCTTTTCTTTCTTCGTTTCAGACTCCGTATCCTTTTCGGATTCAGATACCTTCTCTTCTCCTGTACCTTTCTCCTCATTTTTCACGGATACCGACCTTCCACATGAGCAAAAACATACTGTCGCTGCCATCATCAAAACTAACAATAATTTTCTTCGCTTCATCTCTTGTACCATCATTTCACTGTACATTTCCATGTACATGAAACATTTCCTTTCTTCAACATTATCTATCTTTTCATCGGTTATTCAATGTTACTATATAATTTCTCCGGGATTGTCCGCTCATAATCGAACTGTTATGAAATATCATAAATACTTTATCTCATATACCGGCGTTTCCTCTTCCTCCAATGTCATCACTATGTAACTGGGATGTCCGCCCTCCTGTCTGGGATAAGTAAGACTGCCGGGATTGAGTAATGTTATCTCCTCCCGAATATCTATCAGCGGCTTATGTGTATGCCCGAACATCACAATATCCATCCCCTGTGCAACGGCTTCCGCCGTAATAGTCTCATAGCCAAGAGAAACATAATAATTATGTCCATGGGTAAGCAATACCTTATACTTTCCTATATTAATCTTGAGTTCTCTGTTGAGCATACTAAAATAGTCGTTGTTACCTGCCACCATATAACATGGACATGTAACAATGGAGCGTATGTAATCTTCCGAGCCCTCCACATCTCCCAGATGTATCAGCATATCAATATTCTGCTCTATTCCAAGTACCTTCTCCAAATTTTCCTCACGCCTGTGTGTGTCACTAACGATTAATATCTTCAATGTTAAATTCCTCCATGTGGTAATTCTTCCTGCAATTTTTCCCACATTCTCCTAATAGCAATCCCTCTATGGCTAATCTCATTTTTAAACTCCGGCTCCATCTCGCCTGTCGTCTTGCCATATTCCGGCACATATAGAATCGGATCATAGCCAAATCCGTTTTCCCCTTTTTCCTCGTATCCTATCTCCCCCTCTATCGTTCCATAAGTAGTAAGAACTCTTCCGTCAGGAAAGCAGGCTGCAATACTGCACACAAACCGTGCACTCCTCTCTTTCCCCACAGCATCGTGAAGCCTGTCAATAATAGACTGATTCTTCACACTGTAGGGCGTATCTTCTCCCATATATCTGGCAGAGTACACACCCGGCTCTTTATTGATATAATCCACCTCTAGCCCCGAATCATCAGCCAATGTCAGACAGCCGGTCAGTTCCATAATTGCCTTTGCCTTTATAATGGCATTCTCCTCAAAGGTCGTTCCATCTTCAACAATATCTGCGGAAATACCGGCCTCCTTCAGTGAAACAATCGGAATCGGACAATCCTTCATAATCATTCTGATTTCATTCATTTTTCCCTGATTGGTGGTTGCAAAAATAATCTTTTCTATCTGCGTGCTGCTCATTTTATTATCCTCTTTCTTATATGATTACATTACTATTCACAGGCATCTCCACCTGCACTTCCCAGGCACAGTGCTTCGCACCTTTATTACCGCTTTTATTATTAGTATCTAATATTTTTCCATTTCTGTCAATGCTTTCATAATTCCGTTATAGATTCCCAGTGCAATTCTGTCCTGCCCCGGCTGAGAGGTAAGAATCTTAAGGTCACTGCTATTGGACATAAACCCTACCTCCAACAGTGCTACGGGGACTGCCGAGTGCCTTACGATATGAATATCATTTCCCGCCACAATTCCTCTGTTATATGTACCACATGCTTTTGTGAGTTCCTCACACATAATCTCACTCAATCTCATAGAATTAAATGCCGCTTCATCCTTCGTATTATATAATACACTACTTCCATTGGATTCACGTTCCTCGTACCAGTTAGCGTGTATGCTGATAAATAATGCCGGCATAATTTCGTTAGCAAAATCAACTCTTTGCTCTACCGTCGGATACGAATCATCCAGCCGCGTATAGTACACCGCCATATTCTCATTTACAAACAATTCGCGCAATTTCATGCATATCTGTAAATCAATATCCTTTTCGTAGACTTCCCCTTCCACTGCCCCTACATCATAACCGCCATGTCCGGCGTCAATCACCAGGACAGGACACACTAATTCCGCCGGTGAAAAAAAATCACACACCAGCCGGTTATTTTCAAACTCAGAATAACAGTCCATCACGCCATTCATAAGAATGCTTACCGTAATCATGGATTCAGATACCTTATAATCAACACTGCTAATGCCATCTGCCTCATTGATATTCTTCGAATAATCATAATTCCCCATTCCTTTTGGAAATTGTACTGCTATACTTTTATGAATCAAATCCTTCTTTATGGTGATATTCGATTCACTGACACCCCCCGGAACATAAAGCACCAGCCTTCCCTTCGATATCTCGGCAACATCTGTCTTTTTAACAAAATTTTGAAGTCCCGCTTCCAACATCAGCATAGCATTGGTATGCTGATTCGTGTCCTCCTTGTGAATACTGCCGCTCTTTTTACTGTTCTTTGATTGATGAAATGTCCTGACCACCCTGTCTTTTACTCCATCAACGGTATTTTCTATACCTTTCACAATTCTCTTATAATTGATATCTAAAAAATTTATTTTAACACCTTTAGATGTTAAAATAGAAATCATCAAAAACAAACAACCTACAATTACATATGCCCCCATGATTCCCGTTTCACTGTATTTTTTCATCTGATTCTCCAGCAATACCTATGATTTTTATTTATAGTTATATCTATCTGACATTATCCGTATATACCTTCAGGCATACATTACAGGCATTACTCTTTTCTGTGCTATCCCAGTTAACCCCCTTTAGACTCACATAACCTTCTCCGTCATCTACCACTACAGTCTCCGTCTGTTTGTCGTAGGCATACTCAACCGCAATGGGTCTGTTACTGTTTGGTGTTGTGATTCTCACAATAATGGCAAATTTTTTTCCCGCCTCAATCCTGACCGGATTGCTTAAATTAATCGTATAATATCCGCTGTTTTTAAGCTTTCCTGTCTCCACAGGATCCGAACGCCTGCTTAACGAAGTCACATCCTTGAAATCTTCGCATATATAGATACTGTACTCCGTGTCTATTCCCGTTGCGTAAAATCCCACAGCCTTTATTTCCTCGCTGCTCTGTGTGGTATACACATTGGCAAAATAAGCAGATTCCTCGTCATACCCTAATTTCCCTACACAGCCACACAAATCAGACTGATATATATTGTCATAATTATCTGCACTTTCAACTTTTGTGTATACAACATTGTGAACACCAATATTCGTATCATAATAGGAGATATAAAAATTGCCTTTATCTCCAAAATCATCTCCCCAACTGTTTCTGCATATGAAAGCACCATCACCTTCTACATCTAATGTAAAATTATCCTTGGAATAATTGTCATCCCAACCAATAATCACAATATCATGATTTGGTTTTTCATCACCGATATAACAGTAGGCATTCGCCTTTGCACTGTAATAGCGGGTATCTTTACTCTTATTGAGTACAGAGGCATAAAACGAGCTCTGAACCCCTCCATACTTAAAAATCATTCTCTTGATTGTTTCAAAATCTTTCGACTCTATAACCTGTATCTCCTGGACATGCTTCACCGCTTCCAATTCTCTATCGGTAATTCCATCTCCGTACGGATCATCACTCTCTAACACCGGTCCCTGCCATGCCAGAAGATATGCCATCGCCATAGAATAATCGCCTCCCTCTGACTGCTCCAGATTAAAGGAATTACACATAGACATATGGTCAACAGAATAAATCTGCTTCTCCTGCGGCATCAGCGTAGAAGAAAGTGCCGTAAGAGCGGCGAATGCCCAACAGGTTCCAAGATTTCCCTGGTTACTCACCCTCGGCGCCCTGCCTACCTCTTCATAATTATACTTATAAGGTACCACCCTTTTTTCTGCATCCGTACTGACAATGTTAGCCTGATTCGTTGTAATATCAAAACTATACTGATATCCAAAAGTGTCACAGAGCAGATTGACCGGCAGGTAGATATCGCCATTATAAAACATATAACCTAAATTGGGCATCTGTTCTCCATTAATCTCACATAAGCCAATATCCGCATTAATATTGATAGAACTGCTTCCCTTTTCAATCAAGATCTGCCCTATGTCATATCTGCTCACCGCGCAGTCAAACCCTTCCTTAATCTGACTCACCGGAATCATTAACACCAGCGTATCGCTCATAAAAATCCCACTGGTGTTTGATTTCATCTGCTTTGAATCGATATTTGCCACAATATTCGATTTATTAATGACATAGGCCTCCACGGAATTCCATTCCTTGGCATTTAATACATACTGATTATTCTTTACCACATAATCTCTTTGTACTACTTTTATATATGACAGTCCGCCTGCCATAACCAACAATATTAAAACTATGTATAATAAATAATTTTTTTTCACTTATGTCGCCATCCCCACATTTTCATTGACCGTCACTATTTTGTATCCGGCACTTTATTTTTTCTTTTTGGAGGTTTAGGACCTATAAACTGATAGAAATATGTTTTTAACATACCATTATAGATTTTCCTATTCTTCGTAGCCGTTACCCCCATACTTTCCTGCGCCTTATCATAAGACGTAATCACATAAGCTGACCATGAATCCAACTTTTGATAAAGATTGCCAAGCGCCCCGTAAATCTGCGGCAGATTCTCTCTCTCCTCCAGTCTCTCACCATAAGGAGGGTTTGTTATAATAAATCCATATTTTTTCGCATGACTTACCATGTCCACGGATTTCTGTTGAAAATGAATCAGCTTCTCAACACCTGCATTGGCTGCATTTTCTCTAGCCGCCTTAATAATCTGTCCGTCAATATCACTTCCCTGTATATCTGTACGGACATCGCTTTTTACCAGTGACCTTGCCTCATCATATCCTTCATACCAGCTTCTTTTAGGTATCACATTATACCAGTTTTGTGCCGTAAAATCCCTGTTCATCCCCGGTGCCATGCCTGCTGCCATCATTGCCGCTTCTATGGCAAATGTCCCGCTTCCGCAAAACGGATCTAATAATATACGGTCTGCATGCCATGGTGTCAGCATAATAAGTGCAGCGGCAAGTGTCTCCGTAATAGGTGCCTTTGATGTAAGCTTACGATACCCTCTTTTATGAAGTGATTCCCCTGATGTGTCAATCGCAATGGTGACCTCATCCTTGTTTAAAAATACACGAATCGGATATTCTTCACCGTTCTCTTCAAACCATTCCACTCCATAGTCTGCTTTCAGCCTGTCCACAATCGCCTTCTTGACAATTCTCTGGATATCTGTTGTACTGAACAGTTTACTCTTTACCGAACTGGCCTTTGTCACCCAGAATTTTGCTTCCTTCGGAAGAATCCTCTTCCATTCCAATGCCTTTGTTTTTTCAAACAGTTCGTCAAAAGTATATGCCTTAAATCTACCCACTTGCAACATTACTCTCTCTGCTGTTCTCAAAAAAATATTGGCTCTGCATATCGCCAAGGCATCTCCCGCAAAAGTGATTCTTCCGTCTTCAACTCTTAAAATATCATATCCCAAATCCGTTATTTCCCTCTTTAGTACCGCTTCAAGTCCAAAATGGCATGGCGCTACCAATTCATATCTATCCATAATGGTCTCCATTCCTGAGTAATTTGTTACTAATACTATATTATATTTTACCGTATTTTCTGTCAATCTATTTTCCAAATTTCTGCACATAACCTGTCATCCCGCCTGACAGGCTATATATATTCACCTGCTGTCTTCCTTTATTCCCTTTGTTTACTCCCATCTGAGGTTGCTTACCGGTCTTTACACCATATTGAAACAATCGTTTTGTCGCATAAACGCTGCTTCCTCCTCTTTCGCAGTATAGAATAATATCCTTTCCTGATTGCAAAAGCTTATCATACTGTCCCATGTTCATAAATGTGTCGTATTCAATATTGACTGCACCCGGTATATGCCCCGCATTATACTGATATTTTTCCCGCAAGTCAATCATCAGATATTGATGCAGATAACCGGAATCTATCATTTTCTTTAACTCTGTTGCAGTAATTGATTTACTGATATATTGCATAAATATACCTCATATTTCCCTTTTACTTCATAATATGCAAAAAAAGTCCATACGTAGCATGGACTTTTTCGCATATCAAAAATATAACTAACTGTTACTGCTGTTTACCGGCTGATTACTTTAAATGGGCTCTTATCTGCAATCTTTAGAGCTGTCGTCTGCGGAATCGGAATAGGAATTCTTATAAGAGGATTTGCTTCCTGTGTCAATGTGTGTATCATCCTTCGAGTCCTTTGCTGACTTTGCATTGCTATAAGAATTGCTGTACGAGTTACTGTAGGAATTGCTGTAGGAATTTTTGCTTGAATTTTTTGAATTGCTGTTTTTCATGATATACCTCCAAATTCGATAATTATTTATTACAACCATATTATCTGCATTTGGCCATTTTTTATTCGCAAAAATCCCTAAATCATTTGGTGAAAATTTCCAAATTTCGTTTTCTTCTGTCTTTTGTTATTCACTGCTATTCCTTAATCAGCTTTTCCAAGGTTTCAAACAGTATATCAGGCTCCACCGGCTTGCTTAAATGGGCATTCAGACCTGCCTGAAGGCTCTGCTGTACATCCTCATCAAAAGCATTTGCAGTAAGGGCAATGATAGGAATCGTGGCAGCATCGGCACGTGCCGAAGAACGTATCATTTTTGACGCTGTAAGCTCGTCCATCTCCGGCATGCGCATATCCATAAGTATTGCGTCATAATATCCTTCCGGCTTGGACTCATACAAATCAACCGCCTCTTTGCCGTTTGCAGCACGGTCTGATTCCATTTCACGCATTGCCAATACATGCATCATAATCTCCGCATTAATCTCCATATCCTCTGCCAACAAAATATGCCGCCCCTTCAAGTCAACCTTTTTCATTGTCTCAGAAGCTTCCTGTTTCTTCTTTTTCAACACACTCTTAAACTCATTCAGCAGATTCTCAGCGAAAAGCGGCTTTGCAATAAAGCTGTCCACTCCGGCTGTAGTTGCTTCTTCATAGATATCATCCCAGTTATAGGCGGTCAGAATAATGACTGCCGTATCTGTCCCGAGCACGGAGCGGATCTGTCTGGTGGTCTCCACACCATCCATTTCCGGCATCTTCCAATCCACGATAATCAGGTTATATGGCTCCTGCCTTGCACGAGACAATTTTACCATCTCTATCGCTTCATTCCCTGACTGCGCCACCTCTGCCGCTATCCCTACCTGCGACATAATAAGCTTGGCCTGTTCACAGGCAAGGGGATCGTCGTCTACCACAAGCACTTTCATATCCTGCGGATGGATATCCATTTCATCATTTTCAGCCGACGAGGTTCTGTCGGATTCCACCAGTGTAACACTTACGGTAAAAGTCGTTCCGACATTTTTTTCGCTGTCAACGCTGATTTCTCCATTCATCATCTCAACAATACTTTTTGTAATTGCCATTCCAAGCCCTGAACTGCCGTATTTATTCGTCGCTCCCGAATCCTCCTGACTGAATGATTCGAAAATCTTTGGTAAATACTCTTTACTCATGCCAATCCCGGTATCACTAATCTTAAAGATAAGCACGGATCTGCCGTCAAAGCTACCGGCCTTTTCCGCTGTAAGTTCAACCTTTCCGCCCTCCGAAGTAAACTTTACGGCATTACCAAGAATATTGATGAGCACCTGACGAAGTTTCATACTGTCTCCGATATAGTAGTCGTTTAACTGTCCTATAATGCGGCAGTTATAGTCGAGTCCCTTTTCCTGGCACTGTCCGCTGAATATGACATTAATCTGCTCTATCAGCTTCGAGAATGCAAACTCCTCGTTCTTTAATGACATACGACCTGACTCAATCCTTGACATATCCAGAATGTCATTGATAAGACTCAATAAATGCTGTGCACTGTTTCCAATCTTTTCAAGATAATCTCTGGTAGTATCCGGGATATTCTCCTCATGCAATGCAAGCGCATCAAGTCCAATGATAGCATTCATCGGCGTGCGAATCTCATGGCTCATGCTGGATAAAAAAGTGGTCTTTGCTTTGCTTGCATCCTCCGCAATCTTTAGAGCATCGGAAAGTGCCTGATTTTTAGCCAGTGAATCCCGCATTTCTTCATCAATATCCGTAAAACCGACACCGACAGCGTGTATGACACTGTCTCTGTCATTCTCTTCACTGTTCACATTTGCCATACGAAGCATCTCATAGCTTTCATTACCGCCTTTATTAACCAGATATCGAAAAGCAATGATAATGTTCTTCTTAAGTTCCTTGCGGATGTTCTCTGTCTTAATAAATTCAAGGAACTGCTCGCGATAATCTTCTGTCACATATTCATTTGCGTATTTGGTAAATCCTTCCGAGAAAACAAATACATCATTCTTTGCCACTTCATCATCAGAGGCACCATTTCTGTAACACGTAGCATAATCTGTATCAAGATCAACATAATATACACTTCTGTAGTCTGATGCCAGTGCTGTTATCATGCTATCAAGCTGAGCCCGCTTCTTTTCCTGTTCCAGAAGTTCATCCTGCAGAGCAATTCTCTCCTCCAGCTCCTGCTGCATTACTTCCGATGTCTCTTTTTCAAGCGCAAGCCTTGTCGCCTTCCTTGTCTGAATCAACATCATTACGAATACACCTGCAAGCACTAATGCGGTAAGCAGCGACATAAACAAGCTTCTCCTTACAATCCCGTCCGATATGGTATCAATCTGGGCACTGATCACACTCTCCCTGATCAGATATGTAAGCATCCAGTTCGTACGGTGCACGGGCACATAGTACATAGTCTCTTTGATATTATCATAGGTAAAGGAAACCACGCCTATATGTCCGTCAGAGAAATCACTGCGGATTGTATCGATGCTGTATCCGGCTTCAAAAGCAGCACTGTCAAGGGCTGTGAGCAGGTTATCCTCACTGGCAAGCCCGCCGAGTACCGCATTCGTCAACGAATACCCATCTGATGTATAAATGTTGCAGAATGTCGTATTGTTGGAACCGGATTGCAGTGAAATATTTGAAAGCATCTGCTCCATATCTATTTCCATAAAACATACCACAAGCTTATGCCCCTCATACGGCAGACAATCCGTTGGCATTGCAATCACGACCTTGACATTTTCTCCATTAACATTTTTGACGGATATTTCCGGTTCGGAAAGAGACTGATAATCAAAAGTATACTGGTCGATATCCGTCCTCGTACCTCTTGAGGTGTAAATCATCCCTGTCTCATCCACAAACGCAAACTTTTCCAATCCGTACAGCTGTTTCATACGAAGCTGATACGCCTGGAGACTCTCCGTGGAGCTTAAGTCGTCCGAAGTCAAAAGACCGATGGCAACATCCATGTCACTTGATATAGTCGCTTAAGGTGGAA
>CACXFV010000141.1 GCA_902767015.1 uncultured Lachnospiraceae bacterium
CGAGCAATATATCGAAGATTTAAAGGAATTTGGTGCTGATGATGCACACATCATGACAGGCTTGATGAATAAATTTAAACTTTCAGATCCATCGGAAATGTAATACTGCAATCCATCTTCGGTAGTCAGAGTATCCACTGCCTCTGCAGTAATCTCCGGCAGAAACATACCTTTTTCCAAATTTTTCACATAACTGAAATTCCCCGGTATAGCCGCCATATTAACCGCTAAAGCGACTGCCGTTGCCCTAGCCAAAAAATCTTTGTTCTTTGTCTTTATACTTCTCTTTTTTTCATGATTCATCTTAATTATTTCTCCTTTCACTTTACGTAAACTCTGTCAATCATTACTTACATAAAAACATTTAATCATACTATCCAATCCTTTGCAATATGTGACAAAATCGTCTCTATATTGTATCACCTTCGTCACACATGCCTCATTTCAGAAAACACATCATTGTCTCTGCAGAAATGACTCTATTTGTTTTCCTGCTGCCATTACTCCACAGTTATTATGTGCTGTGGCAAACAGACCAAGACCATATCTGCCCGGTCCGCCTTCCGACTCCCACACTGTCAGTTCTATGGTATCATAAGTGTTGACTTACTGATTCGTTCTAAAACTGCTTATTCTAAAAACTACTTGTGACTTGTCTGATTTCCAACTGTGACTGTGACTGCATAACCATCAGACGGATGCTGATTTTTAAGACCAATCTCAACGACTGCATATTCTCCATTTTCCTTACTTCTTGTTGATGTAGTAATTGCCTGCCCAAGTATACTCAAAAATACTTCATCGTTAGAGGTTCCTCCGGAGATAATCCTTGCTCCTTCAGCGTTCCATTGAATAGTTACAGAGGTATTTTCTTCCCCATCTAACAAATACCCCAAGGCTTTGCCATCAATTTCAGCGGTTTCGTAATCTGCAATACTCGTTGCAATCTGGCTGGCAATTTCATCTGCATTTTTCATATCTGTTCTGGCTTTTGAAGCTCTTTTCTGCTCATTATCAGCCTTGGTATTTGCATTAACCAACAACACTATTATCACTGCAACGATTGCCAGTATCAATGCACCAGCAACTGATAACCCTATTATCAGAGTTTTTTTTGATTTTTTTGGCCTTGTCATATCCTCCTGAGGATATGCATTTCCCTGAGGATATGGCATTGAAGGATTTTGCACAAAATTACTATTTTGAAAATTCCTGCCAGCTCCTCCCTCTCTGTTATATTGAGTAACTTTAGCGGCTGCTTTCCTGGCAGCTCCACAGCTAGGACAAAATGCGTCACTCTCACTCATCTGCCCTCCGCAATTTTCACAAAATCTCATGTTCTCTTCCTTTCGTCAATCATTATAAAAATTATACAGACTTCTTTCCAGTCTTTTGCCATTTCATCAATACTTCATTTACCATCAGCACCTTCCCCAAAAGTCAATTGGTAAAATCATATATGCACACCTAAAAAGCCACACTCTCCCAATCATTTATGAGATTTCTTTTTATGATTGCACATTTGGATGCTTATATGGCTCAAGCTCCTCCCCCCAATACAAACCAAAGGCATCGCATATGTAATACGTTCCATTGATGTTAACTCTACACCACTGATGACTCCACTGGTTTTCATTGACATGTTCATAGGGAATCCCCAAAATATTCAGGCACAGTCCTGTTGCTCTTGCACAGCCCGCACAAGATGCCACACCTTTGATAAAATATCCGTAAGGGTCTGCATAATGCTCCTCTGACATAGAATATGTCATGCCATTATCAAACATCCATCTTAACGTCGACGCAATATATACTAACTGTTCCACAGCATCCATTTCCATGACAGGTGTCACTAATTCCATTGCGGCCTGGTATGCCTCTGCAAATTCCTCATCAGTACATCCTTTTTTTAGGCTGTCATAATTTGCCAAATGACTGATAGGAACCGGTATGCTTCCATCCCAGGTATCTTCTACTATTTCTATTTCAGGGATTTCCTCTTCCACTATCTCAACCACATCCTGCACCGGTTCCTGTTCAAATTCCTGCTCTACCTGTTCCTGTCTGTTATCTGCATTTTGTTCTTCATCAATACTCTGTACAGACTCCTGTGTTTCTTCCGGTGTTGTAGTCTCTATATTTTGTGATGTTTCTTCGACAGTCGTTTCTGTCAATTTTTCTGTCTTCGCTTCTTTTGATGTGCCGGTTTCGTTGTCAATATTTTCTGTTTCTTTACGAACACTTTCTATCTCACTGGCGCCTTTGTTATGCTTCCCGGCACTACCGCAGCCAACCATGCAGCTCAATATCATCATGAACAAACAAACTGTTATAATTCTTTTTTCATATATTCCACTTATCCTCTACTCCAATCTTTCAATCAGTCCCGCATCATACCTAGAAATCATTAAAGCATCTGCAATATTGACTTCCCCATCTTCATTGACATCCGCAAATTCCATCTGCTCATCTTCCATCTCTGCCAACCTTGCATCATATCTTGAAATCATCAATGCATCTGCAATATCCGCCCTCTCATCACTGTTAACATCTCCCAATTTGCCAAGTCTGTCTTCATACGTCAGAACATATGTTGAAAAACGATCTGTCTTAAAGACAATTCCATTTTCCGCTACCAACGCTGCCAGCTTTTCAACCACATTGTCGTGCACTCTCAATACATAAAACATTCTGCGTACTCTTTTTTCTCTTTCCGGCAGCTTTTCCGGAATCGGCAGTGTTACTTCGATTTCTTTTTCTATTTCCGTAATTGTTCCAATTTCTTCTCCTTCCACCCTGACACTCAAATCAATGTCAAAAAAGGCGGCTACCTTTTCTTCTTCTCCCATCTGCTTAGCGATATCTTCTTTCGTCTCTTGAGAAACATCACTCTCTTCCATTTCATCTGTACTTAATTCTACTTTTACCTCCTTATATTGATTAATGGCATCCACAATCTTTGCTGCGAGCTCTTTTGCAATCCCCTTGACCACCTGCTGGCTGACAACGTCTTCAATTAGTTTCGCCACTTCCGAGGTTGCCTCACTCTTTTCTGTTTCTTCGTCCTGTGGTTTTACATTCACAATCGGCGCTACGGTAAACTCTGTCGTTTTTCCTTCTACAATAAGAGAATTTCCCAATTCATCCGAGGCATCCAGATACTCATAGCTAAGCACGCTCTTACCGACTGTCGCCTTCTCTTTCACACTAAAATCGGCAATCAGGATATCACCCTTTGCCATTTCTTTCTCTGACGCAACATATGAAAATCCTACAATTCCATCAGAAACTTCATTAATAGTCACTGTTGTGTCATTCAAGAACTGCTCTACCGGAAATAACACTGCATCCTCAAAGGCACTGTCTTTTACCGAGGAAACTGAAACCAAACTCAATACCTCTGTATCATACTGCATTCGAACTGTTAAACCTGCAATTCCATCATTTTCTTTCACTGACAATATCGCCTGCAGGGTGTCCCCCGCCTTAACCACCTCCTGATCAGTCGTTAAGGCAACTACAACATTTTCATCATCAGCCAGTACATTAATGGTCTTTTGATACGAACTTGTTCCTATACCGGATAGACACAAAACACCGGTAACAATTACTGCTATGTATTTCTTTATCCTTTTCATCATTGACCTCCATTCTGTTAATCACATACAGTCTCTTTATTTCCAAGTTTCTATGCTCCGAGCACAATCTGGTATCCTGCCAGCTTTTTCTGTATTAACACAACATCCGCGCTGTCTACGGTTCCATCCATATTTACATCACAAGCCTTTTCATCAATTTCGACATTCCAGCCTGCCAGATGTCTCTTCATCAAAACTGCATCTGATGAATTTACCATTCCATCTCCATTCGCATCACCATATATAGTCTCCTCCAAAACAGTATTCGTATAGTTTTCCGGTGGTTCGGTTGTTATCATATCACTTTTGCCAAATACAATCATTGAACCTCTCATATCACCAGCCCAGTTAATATAATAATCTGTCGCAGCTTCCGTATTCTTTTTAATCATAATATTTGCTGACTGCTGTTTCTCATACATATCATTCAACCGAATACCGGCATCCCTTAACTTCTGGATATCTGCTTCTGATGTTACATCACCTGCCGTTGAGTCCCCAACATAGTTATTAAAGAGCATCATGCTGCCTAACGAAAAATCATCATAATAGCATGTAATCTTATACCAGTTGCCGCCTTCCTCTTCCATTAATGCACCCGGCCAGATCGGCTCATCCGTTTCTGAACCATCATCTGTATCTTTCAAGATACATCTGTCCAGTGGAAGTACGTTGTATTCCCAACCGATTCCTTCCCTAACCCATGCACCTACCTGCTCCCAACCTAATGCATTATAGAAATGGTAGGTTACTGTAGCTTTCTTCGTTGCTTCCGGTTGTACCGGCTGCTCTGACTCAGATTCTTTTAACTCTTCCCAATCCTCATCCGTTAATGTACCCATGATTTTCTTATACAGAATCTCATTTCTTTTTGCGATATTCGGTAACGAATCAACCATTACTTCATATGCAGGCCACTCATACCCACAGGTTGCAAATTCTGATACCGTTGTAAATTGCTCCTCAGCATCCCATCCTCCCCAGCTGAAATGATAATCTATCATATTTCCATCTTGATCCAGAATCACTACTGCACCTGTTGTCACATCATAATAGACTGTAACATTTTCCAGTGCCTGTTCACACTCAATCCGGAACCTAGTCTGATTATAAGCAAACTGATCTGTTCCCAGACAAAGTTGATAACTCCAACCGCCTGTATGAATTACCGTATCATCAATTTGCAGAATTATAAATCTATTTAGCCATTCTTGTTCTTCATCAAAAGCAGGAACATTGACTGTCAGGGAATAAACACCTTCCCATTCTGTTTCTGTCAGCTCATTTTTCTTCTCCAACGGATTCATGCTGGTAATGTTGCCCGCCATGGTATAATGGACCATTCCATCTTTTACATCATCCTCATAAAAATCTCCTACAGGAATGTCCTCCACCATCGTTCTTCCACAGCGACTGCATGTACAAGTTCTGCTGCCGTCTTCCGTATCCGTAGGCTTTACAACTACCGGATTCTCACTATACCAATCATGATTTAAAGCACTAATATGTACAGTTTCTTCTTTACCACAATCTGCACAGACGTGTGTCTTCTCTCCATCTTCTTCACAGGTAGGTTCCACATCCACTCTCCACTCTCCCCAGTTATGATTTAAAGCATCAATATATACAGTTTCTGTTGCACCACACTCTGCACAGATGTGTGTTTTTTCTCCATCTTCTTCACAGGTAGGTTCCACGTCCACTCTCCACTCTCCCCATGAATGATGATAATCCCGATAATATGTGCCTAATACATTACCACAATAGACACATGCCTCCTGTTCTATTCCCTGTGTATGACAATCTGCCTCTGTCAGTGTGACAGCATTTCTCTGAATATGTTCACAATTCATCTTCATAACCGGTTTTACCGTGTCAGTCGTTTCAATAATACTACTATCTTTATCTACAA
>CACXFV010000142.1 GCA_902767015.1 uncultured Lachnospiraceae bacterium
CTTTCAATACTTAAACAATATAAAAAAGAAACTCCGAAGAGCCTCTTAAATAATCAAAATTATTATCTGTTTTCCAAATATTCTTTGATATCATTAAGTTTTTTTTATAATGTCTTCGTCAGTTACTATAAAATTCTTTTTATTATTAGAACTGACAATATCTCCATTCTCATTTATTTCAGCATTGTGAACTTCCTAGATAATTAACACTCGTTAGGAGGCGCCATGTATCTCAATATAACTGTAGCAACACCACCAATAGGAAATGGTATTTCACATAAGCCGATAAAGGGCACAAGGTATGTTTATTATGAACATGGGAGGAGATATGATTCAAAGAAAGGATATACTGTACCACAGACCACATCTATAGGAAAGATATGTGAAGATGATACTTCGATGATGTATCCCAATGCGAATTATCTTAAATTTTTTCCGGAAGCCGAGCTTCCGGAGGAACTTCCGGTATCAGTCCGGAGCGGATGCCAAAAGATAGGTGACTACCTTGTCATAAAAAAAGTAATCGAGTATTACAAACTGAATGAGGAGATTTCCGGCATTATAGGAAAAGATGCAGGACTGTTTCTCAATCTTGCAACATACACGATAGTGACAGAGAATAACGCAGCACAGTATTATCCGGATTACGCATTCAATCATCCACTGTTTACGGATGAGATGAAGATTTTCAGCGATTCAAAGATTTCGTCTTTCTTAAGGGAAATCAGTCGCGATAACAGTATACAGTTTTTGAATGACTGGAATGGTTCCAGAGATCATAGAGAGAAAATATACATATCCTACGATTCGACAAATAAGCACTGTCAGGCAGGAGATATAGAACTCGCTGCGTATGGACATGAAAAAGATAAACAAAAGAAACCGATTTACAACTACTCAATAGCATACGACAGGAATAATCGGATCCCACTATTCTATGAAGCTTATTCCGGCAGCATAAATGATGTTTCCCAGCTTCAGTACATGCTGGAGAAGGCGGCGGCTTTTGGATATAAAAATGCAGGATTTATCCTTGACAGGGGATACTTCAGCGAGCCGAATATACGGTTTATGGATAAGAATGGTTATGACTTTGTTATTATGGTGAAAGGCTGTAAGGATATCGTTAATAAGCTCGTAATTGAGAAGAGGGGAACCTTTGAGGATGAATGGGAGTACGCCATTCCTTACTACGATGTGAACGGAATAACGGTAAAGTTCACGTTATTTCAATCAGATGAAAAAGAGAGATATTTCCATATTTATTACGATGATTATCGAAAGGCAAAAGAAAGAGCAAAGTTACAGTCAATGCTTCGTGATCAAAAGGAATATCTTGAGTCATTGAAGGATGTTAGGAATGTAAAAATAAGCAGTAGTTATGAAGAATACTTTGATCTGATTTATTATCATAAAGGGAAGCCGAATCAGGTTCTACAGCTGGTAAGAGAAAAGAAGGAGGCAATATCTCAAGCGATAAAATTGTGTGGATATTTTTGTATCATCACATCTTCTGAAATGAGTGCTTCGGACGCTTTGGAGCTGTATAAGAGCAGGGATGCATCGGAGAAGCTTTTTAGGGGAGATAAGTCTTATCTGGGCGAACGAAGTATGCGGACATATCATGATGATCCTACACACGCAAAGATTTTTATTGAATTTATAGCGCTGATCATTCGGAATAAGATTAACACCTGCTTAAAAGATCGGATGAAAGGACAGCAAAAGAAAAAAACTATATGACGGTACCGGCCGCTCTAAGGGAACTGGACAAGATAGAGATGATAAGGCAGATGGATGGAGTGTACCGATTGAATCATGCGGTAACGGCAACACAAAAAGATATTTTGCAGGCGTTCAATATAACAGAAGCAATGGTCAAAAAGGAAGCAGGAATACTCGGCAAGAAGCTTAAAACAGTGACGAATTAAAGGTGATACGGATATGGCAAGAGGCAAGATGGATGTAGCGACAAGACTGGAACGTCAGGAAAAAAAGATAATAAAGATGACAGACGAACTCGAACAGGCAAAAGAAGAATACAAACGGCTTCAGGAAGAAAAGAAAAAGGATGATATCAGGAAGATCACGGATGCATATTTCAAGAGCAAGCGAACGTTAGATGAAGTACTGGATTTTCTGAAGGGCAAGGCGAATATATAGAACGATGGAAGGTACAAATAATGCGATATACATTGAAAGTTTATCCGACGGGCAGAGGAAGAGAAATATATCGGTCAATAAGAATATCTGGTAAAGATACGTTAGATAGACTGTGTGAGTTTATCCTGGAAACATTTGATTTTATACATGAACATCTCTATGAGTTCTGTATGGACAATAGGATGTATAGTGAAGACAGTTATGAATATGATCCTGAGGATGGGAAACCATCAACGAATATAGCCATCGACAAGATATGTCTGGTTAAAGGACAGAATTTCACCTTGCATTATGATTATGGTGATGATTGGATGTTCACAATACAATTTTGCACATTGCATACAATCTAAAAAGTTCGATTATATGATATCATTTTGATATCACTTCAATGCTAATAAAAATAATATAAAATATAACACTATTTATGGCATAAATACATCATAAAATATAATATAGAAATTAACAAGTTAATTAACAAATAAATTAATAAATTAATAGGACAGTGGCAAGCCTGTCCATACAACATCATAACATTATCAGTATCAATCTTTTTCCGGTTCATGTTTTTCTATATATTTGATTATTTCGATAATTTTTTCAGCAGTAAAACCTTCAGCTTCCAATTTTTCAATCAAATTAATAATCTCTTTTCCCGTCATACTCTATCACCTCACATTCATCTAAAAATGCCTTGCCACATTTCAAAATATGTTTTATTCATTATAACAATACTAAACGTACATTGCAACCCATCAAACTAAACAATTTATCCCTAATCACGATAAAAAGCAAATATGCGACTATCTGACGCATTAAAAGCTATTTATACATGATCATTTTCAATATCCTTTTTAATCAAATCTAACATATACGCATTATTTCATTTTATTTCTCTTATTTTCCGTCATTGATATGAAATCCCTTATTGTCCAAATCATTTTTGATCAGCATTTTAATGTAACTATTGGCAGATTGTCCAGTTTGTTCTAAGTACATGATTAATCTTCCATTTTCCTTGTTTTCCTGATCATTATACAATCTATATTTTACAGTATAATTTTTACATTGTTGCATTCTTTTTTTTTTCATATTTTTTTTGACTTTCAGTCATTGCCATATATACACACTCCTTTTTATTGCTATTTCTATGTATATTCTTTGATATGTAATACTGATCAAGTGTGTATATCAGTATTTCATTTTATCATTATACCATTGTATTTGTCAATTTCATACTAAACATTGTGCACAATTCCGATATTGAAATAAGGTAAACCTTATGCTGTAGTACATACAAGCTAATCGAACAGCTACACCGATTAGCCCACACTACAGCTAATACAGGGTAGTAAATAAATGCACATTGACAGCGATGAGAAATAAATATTTTTCGCAATAAAATCATTAGTTTTCATGCAAAAAAACTTCTTGTGCGTTAAAATATTAATATAAATTTTTCGCACAGGAGGTTTTTATGATA
>CACXFV010000143.1 GCA_902767015.1 uncultured Lachnospiraceae bacterium
CATTTCTTAACTGAACTGTATTTTCAATGCATGACAGCGTATGATATACTGTTTTCATCATAAAAAACTTTATCTAAATGACATTGACATTTTAATATTGACATTTACACCATAACAATCCTTTCCTCTCAAACTTCAAGTTTACACAAAATTCATCCCCCATTGAGATAATAACTTATTACTACCAATCAAATCCGAATTTTTACCTTTTTTTTGTAAATTTTTTCTAACTTCTTTCCTATTTCCATTTCATTATTCATTTGCTCTGTCATTTTTGGATTCTCCTTTAACATAGTATCAAGAGAATATTTTCGAAGCTTTCCCAAAATGATATGATATTTTATGATACTTTACGATAAAAATCAGAGCCATCTCGAAGCAAAGCTTCTCGATGTGGCGTATCCGCCACATACTCCCAAGAATAAGCAGTTTCATTTATGCAAGCATATGAAACCGCTCATTCTCTGGAGTGCATGGCTCTGAACGAATACAAAGAAACCACTAAACACACGGTTTCCCGCATATTTAGTGGTTATAAATTCAATATCTATTAAGCTGTCTTATGAAAGTTCGCTTTCAGATTATTTACCCATCTGCTTTGCAACTTCTGCCGCAAAATCTTCTGACTTTTTCTCAATACCTTCGCCTGTCTCATAGCGGACAAATCTCTTAATCTTTAAGTCTGAACCTGTTGCTTTTGCTACTGAATCAACATACTGGGAAACTGACTGCTTTCCATCCTCTGCCTTAACATAAACCTGATCTAATAAGCAGATTTCCTTCATCTCCTTATTGATACGACCATTAATCATTCCTTCGATTACCTTTTCCGGCTTCTGTGATTCCTTAGGATCATTCTTAATCTGAGCTAAAAGAATCTCTTTCTCATGTGCAATAAATTCCTCACTGACTTCATCTCTTGAGGTATACTTAGGATTCAGTGCTGCTACCTGCATAGCAACATTCTTCAAACACTCTTTTACTTCATCATTAACCACTGAAGCAGAAGCCTCTACAACAACACCAATTCTTCCGCCAGCATGGATATAAGGAACAACCACACCGTCTGTGTTAATCTTCGTAAATCTTCTGATTGACATATTCTCACCGATTACGGCAATCTGACTTACCAATTCTTCCTTCACTGTCTTCGCGTTATCTAAGAGCCACTGCTCTGCCAATAATGCCTCTACATCTGCTGCATCAGATGCCAGAATCTGGTCTGCCACATTCGCAACAAAGGTTCTGAACTTTTCATTCTTTGCAACAAAGTCCGTCTCACTGTTAACCTCCACGATTGCTGCTGTCTTATCTTCTTTAACGATAGCTAAAACGGTTCCCTCGGCTGCAATTCTCGAAGCCTTCTTTACCGCTGTCGCTTCTCCTTTTTCTCTCAAAACTTCTATTGCCTTGTCATAATCACCGTCTGTCTCAACAAGTGCCTTCTTACAAGCCATTACACCTGCTCCTGTCATCTCACGGAGCTGCTTTACCATAGCTGCTGTGATTTCCATTATAATATCCTCCTAAAACCATATATTACAGACATACTCATCATTTTTGACAAGCACATCCGTCTGTCATTACAACTTCTATTACAAATATTATGCTTCCTCGCCTGCTGCCTCTACTACTTCTTCTGTCTGTGCTTCCTCTGCCTCATCAACAACTGCCTCTGCACCCTGATTAGCCTCTATCACTGCATCTGCCATCTTAGAAACAATAAGCTTAACGGCTCTGATGGCATCATCATTGCCCGGAATAACATAATCAAGTTCCTCCGGATCACAGTTTGTATCTGCAATACCGATAAGCGGAATACCAAGGGCATGAGCCTCCTGAATACAGATTCTCTCTTTCTTAGGATCTACTACAAAAATAGCATCCGGCAGCTTCTTCATTTCCTTGATACCGCCAAGATTCTTCTCAAGCTTATCCCACTCTTTCTTAATCTCTATTACTTCCTTCTTAGGCAATACATCAAAGGTTCCATCCTCAGACATTGTCTCAATCTGCTTTAATCTCTCAATTCTGCTCTGGATGGTCTTAAAGTTCGTTAACATACCGCCTAACCATCTCTCATTCACATAATACATACCGCATCTTAATGCCTCTGTCTTAATAGCATCCTGTGCCTGCTTCTTTGTTCCCACAAAAAGTACTGTACCGCCATCTGCCACTAAATCAGCGATTGCCTTATAAGCCTCATCAAGCTTGCCTACTGACTTCTGTAAGTCAATAATGTAGATACCGTTTCTCTCTGTGTAGATGTATGGAGCCATCTTAGGGTTCCATCTTCTCGTCTGGTGTCCGAAATGTACACCTGCTTCTAATAATTGCTTCATTGAAATTACGCTCATTTTTCTACCTCCACTGGTTTTATTCTTTCATATGCTTCCTATTACTGTATTACCACGAGCAATGGCACCGATACAGAAATCTGCATATGTGATTATTTCATATGTCATGACTGTCGTGACTGTCGTGACTGTCGTGACTGTCGTGGCTGTCGTGAGCTCTCACAAACCGCATGACACAACTGTTATAGTCTAGCATATGGCAAAAAGATTTTCAAGCACTTTTTATACAAAATATTCCCGCTTCACATCTGATATCGTTCTAAATCAACTCGTCCATCAACCACTATGACTCCTTCCGCCTCCAACAGCTTTGCCTGCACGCCGGCTCCGCCAAAGGCAAACTCCCCTGACAGCTCTCCCTTAGCATTGACCACACGATAACAGGGAATACCGGCAGGATCCGGATTCTTATGTAAGACATTCCCCACCGCTCTTGCCATCTTTCTATCGCCAGCCATCCCGGCAATCTGGGCATACGTCGCAACATGCCCATATGGAATCCGTTTTACTGCCTCATATATCCTTTTTGAGGGACTGTCTGCAATCATATCATAACTTTCTGCAATCATCATCTTTACATCACTGTCCGGAATGGTTCCATCTATAATAATAGTATTCCAATGTTTCTTGTTCTGATGATAGGCCGGTATGACAGACTTGTAGATGTCTCGCCAGAAAAAAGCCTTTTCCGGCTCCACCTTCACATTCAAATGAAGGTATCCGTCTTTTTCATAGGTCCAAAGGAATGCCTTTTTATTCCTCTTATACCGAACCAGCTGCCAATTCACATCATGAAACGGAGCATCCTGATATGTGTCAGGAAATGAAAGGCCATATTGCAACGCTTGTTCTCTTGTCTTTATCATTAATCCACCTGCTATTCTCTAATTCTTTGCAGTAAACATCTTAACAGTTCAATTAGTTGGAGGAAGAAATTCGTTTCAACTCAAAAGATTGTTGTCATCTTCGTCTGGTAACAATTCTTACATATAACTTCTGCGCTTCCTCCACCAGTATAGACAGATACCTGAACAATGATTCTATTGCGATTGAAAAGACAACACACAGCATAATACATTTTGTGGACATATCCGACATCGCAAAGAGATTGCTCATATAAAAGCTGCAGAAAATCAGTCCGACAATACAGCCCGCCAGAATTCCGATTCGGAATTTATTCATAGGTGCGCTAATCTTATACAAAATCATAAATCCTACAATAGCCATCAATATGGTGGAAGCCACCGAAATATCATTCGTATCAATATTGAATGTTCTTCCAAATACTACCAGTGCACCCACAGCAAGAGAATCCGTAATCGCTGCCGGCAGTGCTTTCATCAGCACATTTGGAATAAATCTGCCCTTGATGATATTCTTATTCGATTCCAATGCCAGAAAGAAACCCGGAATACCAATGGTAAACATACTAATCAGCGAAATCTGTGATGGTTTTAACGGATAAGACATCATGATTACCATGGTAAATATACTTAATATAAAAGAAAAAATATTCTTCACAAGAAACAGACTCGCTGAACGCTGTATATTATTGACGACACGTCTTCCCTCATAGACAACATCCGGCATACATGAAAAATCAGAGTTAAGAAGCACTAATTTTGCCGACTGTGCTGCTGCCTCACTTCCTGACGCCATGGCGATACTGCAATCTGCATCCTTTAAGGCAAGTATATCATTGACACCATCTCCCGTCATGGCCACTGTATTACCTGCCGCCTTTAAGATATTGACAAATCTTCGCTTCTGTTCCGGCTTCACTCTGCCAAATACCGTATAATTCAAGATAGCTTCTCGCAGTTCATCATCTGAATTCAACAGAGAGGTATCCACATAATTCTCAGCGCCTTTAATTCCCGCCTGCTTTGCCACCTCGGATACCGTAACCGGATTATCGCCGGATATTACCTTGATTTCTACCCCCTGTTCAGCAAAATAGGCAAATGTCTCTTTCGCCGCCTTACGAATCGGATTGGCCAGAAGTACATAGCCAAGGGGCTCCACTCCACATGCCAGCTCTCCTCCATCTATCTGTCCGTTATACGCTCCAAATACAAGCACCCTCATGCCTTTTGCCGCATACTCCAATATATCATTTTTAAAGGTATCATATTTTTCTTTTAGTACAAATTCCGGCGCTCCCAACACATAGGCACCATCGCTAAAGGTCACACTGCTGTATTTTGTCACAGACGAAAAGCCGGTTTTGGAGACAGGTGTTTTTCCTCCCCTTTCTTTAAAATACGACTTGATTGCTGCCATTGTGATATTATCACTGCTCATGGCAGCCGCAAAATCACCGATTAATGCCTTGAGTGGTTCAATCTGTATTTCTTCATTTGACGGAACTACCTCCTGCACTTCCATTGTATTTTCCGTAATCGTTCCCGTTTTATCGACACAAAGTACATTCACTCTAGCAAGAGTCTCGATACACTTCATATCATGCAGCAGAACCTTCTTACCTGCCAGTCTCATCGTACTGACCACCAATGCCACACTGGTAAGAAGATATAATCCCTCCGGAATCATACCGATTACGGCCGCTACCATTGAAACAACACTTGCCTTGAAACCTTCATCTCTCACCTTAAATGCCATCACAAAAAGCAAAATTCCTATGGGAATAATGGCAATACCCACAAATTTGACCAACTTATCAAGTGAGCGGATCATTTCCGACTGTTCGCCATCCTGCATCTTTTTTGCCTGAATCGTTAACTTGGAAATGTAGGAATCCGCACCAACCTTATCCAGTCTCGCATAACATTCGCCTGATACTATAAAGCTTCCTGACATCAGACTGCTGCCCTCTGTCTTTAATATCTCATCGGATTCACCGGTAAGCAGAGATTCATTCACTTGCACCTCTCCGCCACATACAACCGCATCCGCGCATATCTGATTGCCTGCTTTGAATTTTACAATATCATCTAACACAAGTTGATCCGGCGGTACATTTTTTTCAGTACCGTCTCTGATTACAGTTACCTGCGGCACATTCAGCATTGTCAGATTATCAATTACCTTCTTTGCCCTTACCTCCTGTGTAATACCAATCAATGTATTGGCGATAATGACAGGCAGGAAAGTAAGGTCTCTGAAGGAACCGACCATAATCAGCAATATTGCTAAAATCAAAAAAATGAGATTAAAATACGTAAAAACATTCTCCTTTACAATATCACCCAATGTCTTGGAATTAGAATCCACCGAGACATTGACCTTTCCCTCCTGTATTCTCTCCTGCACTTCTTCACTGCTCAAACCCTGTTTGTAATCAACTTCCATATTAATCTCCATTTCTGAGTAATTTAATCCTGTTATGTATTCCAAAAAGCCTGCGCTTACCTTCCCCTGCTCTTCATGAGTCGTCTTCGCTGCTCCTCCGCTAAAAATGTATCAATCACCGTGTTCGGCTTAATGGAGCATCCGTAGAGATATCTCTCCTCCTCCTCCATCTCTCTGACAATCTGCCCCTGTACGGCCATTTCATCATAATCGGCAACAAATTTAATATTAACCTCTGTACCTATGGTTTTTCTGTTCTCCTTTCTGACATAAAAGGAGATACCTGTACTGCTCAAGTCATGAACAATGATTTTCTGCCCTTTTAATGTTCCCTGCACATCCAGTGACAATCTGAAATTCAATCTTCTGTTATACTGAACCCCATTTGACTTCGTGCTTAATACAATACACTGACGACCTTTAACCGCCACCATACCATACGCCACATTCCGTCACACAATCGGCTTTGAATTGTCTACTTCATAATAAACATCTATTTTTAAATCTTTATCTCTTAATACCACTACCTTACCATCTATCTCGACAGGCAATAACACTAACACATTTTCTGCAACTTTCTGAATGTTGACAGAAATCACATTAGATTCATCTCCCTTTCCGACTTCAAGACTAACCTTTGCCTCCAGTGGAATTTCACTAATATTCATTCATGTACCTCCAACTATCATCAGAATTAAAATATCACTTCTACACTTATTCACCACAAATACCCATATCAACAAAATCAAATTTAGTATACCTCAAAAAACAGTTTTTGTACACCCAAATATCGAATCTTTTCTTCCTGGCAGTAACAGTTCCGCCGTGCCATTCATAAACCGGCGGAATATATATATCAGATAAACATATATTTATTTCTGCATGACCGAACTGTTACTCAAATTTACAATTGACTTAATTGGAAGTAATTGTTATAATCATCATTAGGTGCAAAGATGCACTTATATACGTGTATCAATGATATATTTCAATTGAAAAATGTCAGTTTTACACTATATTTTTATATCTTGAATATAAGGTTTAACCTTATAAGATAAAAGTAAATTTTAGTAGGAACAACAAAATGGCAAACAAATGGGTATACATGTTCAGTGAAGGTAACATGAGCATGCGTAATCTTCTTGGTGGTAAGGGTGCCAACCTTGCAGAGATGACAGACATAGGTCTTCCTGTACCACAGGGATTCACAATCACAACAGAGGCTTGTACACAGTACTATGAGGATGGTCGTAAGATTAACGACGAGATCATGGCTCAGGCTATGGAAGGTGTTAAGAAGATGGAAGAACTCAATGGTAAGAAGTTCGGAGATCTTAAGAATCCTCTTTTAGTTTCCGTTCGTTCCGGTGCAAGAGCATCAATGCCTGGTATGATGGATACAATCCTTAACCTCGGATTAAATGATGAAGTTGTTGCTGCTATGATAGCAGGTAACCCGGATCCTAAGTTCGAGCGTTTCGTATATGACTCTTACAGACGTTTCATCCAGATGTTCTCTGATGTCGTTATGGAAGTGGGCA
>CACXFV010000144.1 GCA_902767015.1 uncultured Lachnospiraceae bacterium
TATCATAAAAACCTCCTGTGCGAAAAATTTATATTAATATTTTAACGCACAAGAAGTTTTTTTGCATGAAAACTAATGATTTTATTGTGAAAAATATTTATTCCTCATCGCTGGATCCAAGACAGCCATGAGGAATAAATTTTTTTATTATCTTTTCTCAAACTCAATTTTGACTTTTTTCTGTTGCAATGTAACGAATACCGGCTGAGATAGGACTACTCTATTATAATGCCCTCTTTTATATCGAAAGACAGCTGAAGGAACTGTCCCCAAAAAGTCACAAAGTAAAGCGACAGAAATTGGAAATACCTGTCCGGGATACCTTCTTTAAATGACCGGAGCCTGTTTTTGACTGACAAAGACCCGAAAGTCGCTATGAGCATGACTTCCGGGTCTTTGTTTATTGTTGGCAATGGCACATTACACTATCGATTGCTAATTATGGAGGCAAATATTCCTCATTTTTCTAATATATCAAACTGCTATAAGGCACAGACTGTCTCTATGTTCTGTTTACTAATTACATCATTTTTCCAGTTGTTTCAATCTGTCTCTTAGCTCTTGGAGCTCCTGTTCTTTCTCTTCAAGCTCCCTGTCTTTCTCGCTAAGCTCCCTGTCCTTTTTAATAATTTCCTCCCGATACTCATCAATCATTAGGTGTACGGTATTTTTATCTAATTCTGCTAATTCCTTTGAATACATATCCATCACACTTTCCACATTCCTGCACATATTATACAGATCACCATACAACGGTCGAAACTCCGGATAACCACTGATCAATTCCTCTATCCGTTCCGGGCTGTCAGTACTCAAAAAAGTAAGCCATGCCGCTAATTTCGTATCAATAGCTTTATTCTGATACATTTCCTTAAAAATGTCAAGCGGGACAAAGATAAATTTCTGTAGCAGCTCTATTTCTATCCCTGTATCAGACACCTGCTTCATACGATGTATCAGTACTTCCCTATTATCATTGTTACAAAATTGTTTATAAAAATCATGAAATACTTTTGAAGAAATCTCAAAAAAGACTATCGTATATACATCTTTGATATTTGCATAACTGAAAGTCCTGTTAACACTCTGTTCCCTGACTCGTTTATATTGCCTTAATAGCAAGTCTGCTGAGTAACATGAGGCTCTTGCTGCTGTGAATTTATACCCAATCTTTTGAACCTCGCAGTTCAGAAGATTCCCCTCCGTGGTTCTTACCAATATATCTAATATGAGAAGAGATTCCTCATCAGCAATCCTGCTTTCCGCTGGCAAAACCTCCACAACCTTTACTTCCCTCCCAAGTAAAACGGATAACAGTTCACTCATACGTTCCGGCGCATACGCTGGATTCATGATTTCCTTAAAATAAACGTCATATAAAATCTTAATCCCCTTTTCTCCCGTACACATATCAAGAAAATTCTTCCGCTCTTCTTCACTCCACTCTTCATACTTTTTCCTTAATGTCGGATTCCCTTCAATCTCCTTAATGATAGCTTCTCGCGTCCTCATCATCGGAAAGTATTTTGCTAAATTAGTCTTTCTCCTATCCATTCGTCTCCTTATCTACAACCTGTGCCTTGTCCTAAGGGTATCATATATTTTTATCATTGTCAATATATTGGTTAATATTTTACTTATTATGTGTATTATTTTGTTTATAATAAATATTTTCTATATTTTTATATAACATTTTAATATAGTTTAATTATATTATGTACTCCGCATCAATTTATAAACCATTCTTCAGACTGTTTTTTCTATAACATTAACTATCGGGAATTTAGACCTAAACGCCGCTGCCTTCTCCTTTTGAGCAGCCAGCGGCAATGGTCTGTTCCTTATCGTATTTTGGCATTCTCCCTTTATTTTTTATCTTTTTGTCATGACTGTTTTTTACTGTACTACCTTAATATATTGATAATTTTCCTCCGGCTGTGCATCCCGAAATTCAAATTGTCCGCCATAGATGTCAGGACTGATGTACAAATGGTCAATTTCACTTTCATCAACACAATAAGCAAGACGTATGGTTTTTGTCTCCCCTGCTTTCACATCTATATGATTCTTTCTCTCATATGTGGTAAAATCATCATATATTGCAGATTCCTTTGACAAGTATGAAGTGTGATAAACCCCATCATACTCATCACTCTTCTCACCTAACGCAAGTCCTGTGCTCAAATCATACAGTGTATAATTATCAGCATCTTCCCTGATGCCGGCAAGGTTAATCAACAGAGTGGCATCTTCACAATCCTCCGTACTGTGATTAGTGACATCCATTGTCACATATACCACTTTCATATTTACTGTCTTATCATCCACAATATCACCTAATGTAAAGATGCCATCTCCTGCCTTAATATATAAAAGTCTGTCTGGCAATACATTGCCATTCTCATCTAAAGAAGCTTTTATCTTATCATCATCATAGAAGGTAACACCAAATTCCTCCAGCTTGTCATTGATGCTGATATCCTTAACCTTATAGCTGAGATATTGTTTTACCAATTTTCCTGTTTCATTATCAAGCTCAACACTGGCAAGAGTATCAAAAGTATCACCAACTCCATATATATTCACATACTTTTTATCAATAGAATTCTTGTACTCTCTGATAACTGACGTTTCACTTTTCGGATTCAATTGATTCCATGTATCAAAGTGTGTACAGTCTTGTGGTGTACCATCCGTAAACTCTATATTTTGTGCTATTTTCACCAATTCCTCATCTGGAAATGATGTGGAGGTCCACAGATGAACAACGGTCTTCGCCTCTTTATAATATATATACATGCTTTTGTGATAACCACTATAATAGGTATCTTCCCCTAACAAATCATATAAAGCATCATGTGCCTGAATCAGAACTGCTTCGTTTCCGTTAATATCAAAATGCTCTACAGACTGCACACTATATTGTTCAAACTGAACCTGATTATCCACATCGTTCATATCAAAAAGTCTCACTGTAAGACCGTCATATTCACCATGATATCTACCTCCGCTATACAGTTCTTCCAGGCCATCCGGTATATAGCGCATATTCATTTTGATATACCTGTCTTTCACTACAGCTGACTGTATTGCCAAACCATTGTCATCTGCCACGGAGGCCTCCATGCTTTCGTCTGCCAGCTTCGCTTCACTGTTATCTTGGTAAAGTGTGAAATCTACCTGATAATTTCCTACCTTTTTCTCAACTATATCTGACTTATTTAACTGACTCGCCGCAAACACTGATGTCGTACATATGATAACTGCTGCTGCCGGAATTGTTGCTCTGGTCATCTTAGTATGCCTCTTTGCCTTATTCACATTCAGGTTATCCACCAAAGCTTTCAGCTTCTGTTTCTCACTTTTGTAGTCTTCCGAAAATTCGTGCTTAACAAAAATCTTTGCATCAAATTCTTCCTCCATCTGTCTGTTTAATTTCCTATAAAGCTTTCTTTTTGTATCCATAATTTCCGCCCTCTTTCATATTCTCTTTTATCATTTTTCTTGCCCGCTCATACTGTTTTCTGACTGTCGCCGGCTTTTCTTCTACAACCATGGCTATCTTGGCAAATAACATATCCTGCATACATCTCATCATAAAAATCTCTTTATATTTATCTGATAAGCCTTTTAAAACTTTCTTAAGTTCTCCATCTTCTTCAATACTATTAAACTCAAGCTCCGTTCTTTCATCACTGATATTCTCATAACAGTCAGGAGACATCATCATATGCTCCCTTTCTTTCTTATTTTTACGGTAAAAATCAATACTTATATTTTTAATGATTTTTTTCACATAACTCCTGGTCTTATCGCTGTCAGGATTATCTATATTGTCAATATTTTCTGCAATCCTTAAAAATGCTTGTGAAACTGCATCCTCAGACTGCGAGATAGATTCCGAATCGAATATGCTGCCCGATACATTGACTGCTCATAAAGCAGAAACAGTCTTTCAAGCTTTTCCACATTTTTCATATTGCCAACTTTCATCTCCTCTCTTGATTAGTTTTTTCACTAGTGAAGAAAGCAATCTTACCTCTATGATGCTTTCATAATTATTAACGAATAACTTATATGTTTTGTGACAAGATGTGTAAGCGATTCAAAAAAAGGCGTAGTGCAATCAGAGTCCTCCTTATGTTAAACTATGAAAAATCTAACAGATAGGAGGCTCTTTTATATGGAACATACTTCCCGGAAATACTGGGAACAGAAAA
>CACXFV010000145.1 GCA_902767015.1 uncultured Lachnospiraceae bacterium
ATAAGAATATTATCATAATATTTTTGTCTAAAATTAATAAAAAATAAGTAATTTTCCGTTGACATTATACCATTACTGTAATATTATTAGAGTATAAAATACTATAGAAATGGGGACATGCGTGATGGTAAAAAGTTTTGTTCAGATTCTTAACATAGGTTTTGGTTTTATCAATAACACACAGCCTGTGGATGACAAGAATATTGAAGCGATTATGGAAAAAGTTATTAAAATGGACGATCCTGCGAAGGATATCAGAATTATCGGTTTTAGAACATATGACATGGATACGGACACCGGTCTTATGACGAACCAGAGTGGTATTTACTATTTGGATGGTGAAGAATTTACTTATCCGAGAGTAGATGCGGAAGTTACTACATATATGAAAAACGCAGGTGTAGAGTACGAAAAGGGACAGCAAATTATCAAGATTAAGAGGCCGAATGTACTGGTATATCCATTCAATGCAAATGACCAGATATTGGATACACAGGCAGTTCTGATTAAGATGAAGGTGAAGAAGGAAGAGGATCGTAGAGTAAGACTGGAGGAGGAGATTGTTACTTACAAGAACAATCTTGTTCAGGAGCTTAAGAAGGCTGCTGAATATATTGAGAATAATCAGTTCAACACGATTCCGCTGTCTGATACCGGAGAGAACTCTAAGGCACTCAATATATTAGGAGATAAGGGTAACTTCCAGAAGCATATCGACCATATGAGAAATATTCGTGTGGAGATTATGGCGATAGACAAGTTCTTAAGAGAGAACCAGATATAGAGAATCAGATTTAATATCAGACAGGAATGTCGTGACAAGAGATTAGGTACAGCGTTTTAGGTGAAGTGGGTATTGATAGATAAAGCATGAATTAAGATGGATGAATACAGGATAACGCAGATTGTGCAGTGCGTTATCCTGCATTTTTATGGAAGAATGCACTGCAATTAGAAATTATCGGCTGAAAAGTAGGGAATAGAAAGTAGCATGAGTGAAAAAGATATAAGATTTGATAATATTGTAAAAGCATTATATCCGCCTTTTTTATATCTGATTATGATGCTTGCTGTGGAGGCAGGAGCAGATATCTATTTGTTGATAAAGCAGACCGACAGTGTGAATGCGTCAATGGGCAGTTTTATGTCGTCCTATCAGTTTTTTGAAAATCTTGACAAAAGGCTTGAGAATTATACGTATATTATCACATTGATTGCAGCTTCTATGGCGGTAATTGTCTTTGGCATTCTGTTTATCAGAGATTGCTCGGTAAATCAAGATTTTTTAACAGCATATCGCTGGAAAAATGTAAAGCGGAAGGATTTTTTTCTATCGGTAGGAATCGGTTTTTTTTCCGCTACGGGACTGAGCAGACTGGTATATCTGCTGCCACTTGATGATGTCATTGGAAGTTACGAGAAGGTGAGCAGCCAATTGCTGAAAGGGGGAATCGGGATACAGCTTGTTTCCCTGGGAATTGTTGTACCGATAGCGGAAGAGCTGATTTACAGAGGACTTGTTTTCCTGAGAATGAAAAAAATAATGGAGGTGTGGACCGCCGCAGTATTTGCATCAGTGATGTTTGGGTTATTTCATTTTAATCTGTTGCAGGGAGTATACACCTTTATGCTTTCGATGGTGTTGATTACCGTATTTTTAAAATACAGGTCCATTATTCCGTGCATTATCATTCATTCCATGGCAAATATAACAGCGGTATTGTCAGAATATTATCAGATATCAGAGGCTGTCAATACCGGAATGGTGATGTATCTGCTGGTGATGCTTTTAGAGTTGTTTTTGATGGGGGCATTGCTTTATGATGTGATTGAGGGATAAAACAGTTACTATTTGCAGGAATCAGTGAGTAATAACACAAAATAAAAAAAGTTGTTGACAAAAGTGGAAAAACTAGTTATACTATCTAAGTCAGTCCGATATGGATAAGGCAATGGGATCTTAGCTCAGCTGGGAGAGCATCTGCCTTACAAGCAGAGGGTCATAGGTTCGAGCCCTATAGGTCCCATTTTATTTATTCATTATCAGACATACATGGCGGAATAGCTCAGTTGGCTAGAGCACACGGTTCATACCCGTGGTGTCATGGGTTCAAATCCCTTTTCCGCTACTAAGTAAAAGTCTTGCCGGTTTGGTAAGACTTTTTTTAAAATCTTGTAATAGTTCAAAATGATTCTGTATCAGACAGGGAAGGAGAGCCAGAAATGAGAGTAGGTTTGGGATACGATGTACATCGCTTGGTAGAAGGAAGAAAACTCATACTGGGTGGTGTTGATATACCTTATGAAAAGGGATTGCTCGGACATTCGGATGCAGATGTTTTGCTGCATGCCATTATGGATGCCCTTTTAGGTGCTGCGGCACTGGGAGATATCGGAAAGCATTTTCCGGATACCGACGACCGGTATAAGGGTGCCTCCAGCATGAAGCTGTTAGAGGAGGTGGGAAAACTCCTTGAAGACAATATGTATATCATCAATAATATTGATGCCACCATTATTGCGCAGAGACCAAAGGTGGGACCCTACAGAGAGCAGATGGTAAAAAATATTGCAAAGGCACTCAGAATTGAAGAAAATCTGGTCAATGTCAAGGCAACTACCGAGGAGGGACTTGGCTTTACCGGAAGTGGTGAGGGGATTTCCTCCCAGGCAATTGCGTCTTTAAGCCAGGCGGCAGATTATTCGGTGGATATGACGGCAGTACCGGGGTGCGCAGGTTGTCCGGGTTGTGGTGCGTAAGTTGAAACAGAATGCCTTTGACATGGTTTTTTTTAGTGGTAACAGCATAAATATTAAATATCATAAATTGTGCAGGAACGGAGATTAGTATGAAAATATATAACACACTTACACGTAAAAAAGAAGAATTTGTCCCTATTGAAGAGGGGAAGGTCAGCATGTATGTATGTGGCCCTACGGTATATAATCTGATTCACATTGGCAATGCGCGACCGATGATTGTGTTCGATACAGTGCGACGATATATGGAATATGTGGGATATGAGGTAAGATATGTATCGAATTTTACGGATGTTGATGATAAGATTATTAAGGCGGCAAATGAGGAAGGGGTTACTGCTGATGAGATAGCACAGCGATATATTAAAGAGTGTAAAAAGGATATGAAAGCGCTTAATGTCAGGGAGGCAACGAAGCATCCCCTTGCTACGGAAGAGATTGAGGGGATGATAGAAATGATTAGCACTCTGATAGAAAAGGGATACGCGTATAATGCTAATGGAACCGTATATTTCAGAACGCGTAAATTTGAGGACTATGGAAAGTTGTCTAAAAAGAACATTGATGATTTAGAGGCAGGGCACAGGGATATCAAAGTAGCCGGTGAAGAGGATAAGGAAGATTATCTGGATTTCGTTCTGTGGAAGCCTAAAAAGGAGGGAGAGCCTTATTGGGAGTCGCCGTGGAGTGAGGGGAGACCGGGCTGGCACATTGAATGTTCTGTCATGTCGAAAAAATATCTCGGTGATGAGATTGATATTCATGCCGGGGGGGAAGACTTGATTTTTCCACATCATGAGAATGAGATAGCGCAGAGCGAGGCGGCCAATGGTGTTCCGTTTTCCAGGTATTGGATGCATAATGGTTTTTTGAATATTGATAATAAAAAGATGTCAAAGTCTCTCGGCAATTTCTTTACGGTGAGAGATATCAGTGAAAAATATGACCTTCAGGTATTAAGATTTTTTATGCTGAGTGCCCATTACAGAAGTCCGATTAATTTTAGTGCAGAGTTAATGGAGGCGGCAAAGAACGGACTTGAGCGGATTGTCACGGCTGTTGATAATCTGAAACATTTGGCAGATAAGTTGCCTGAGAGAGAACCGGATGATAAAGAAAAAGAGGATTTGAAACTTGTAGAGGGATTGGTGGAAAAATTTAAGAAATCCATGGAGGATGATTTCAACACAGCAGATGCCATAGCTGCTATTTTTGAGCTGGTGAAGTTTGCCAATATTAATGTAAGGGAAACATCGTCAAAGCAGTTTGCTATTGCGGTAAGGGATACGATTGTGACACTTTCGGATGTCTTGGGAATCATCACTGAAAAGGAACAGGAGATGCTGGAGGATGAGATAGAAAAGCTCATAGAGGAGAGACAGGCGGCGCGAAAAGAAAAGAATTTTGCAAGAGCAGATGAAATCAGAGCATTATTGCTTGAAAAGGGAATTATTCTTGAAGATACAAGAGAAGGCGTGAAATGGAAGAGAGCGTAGGCAGAGAATTGTTGGAGACTGATAACAATATAGATAGTATAAGAGAAATGATAGACATTATCGCTACGGGACTTAAATTGCAAAAAAAGCAGGCAGGGACACAGTCGCCGCTGGTTCTTGCCTATATTGGCGATGCGGTTTATGAGCTTGTGGTGAGGACGAAGGTAATCTCACAGTCGGAGGCACCCGTTAGTAAGCTGCATAAACAATCCTCCCAGCTTGTTAAAGCACATGCACAGGCGGAAATTGTGCGATTGTTAGAGCTTACGGAAGAAGAGGAGAGAATATTTAAGCGTGGAAGAAATGCTAAGTCATATACCATGGCTAAAAATGCGACAATGTCTGACTATAGACTGGCGACAGGATTTGAGGCATTGATTGGTTATCTCTATTTGAATGGTAACACTGAACGGATGCTGCAGCTGATCAGTGCCGGAATCGGGAAGTATGCTGCCAGAGAGGAAAAAGGCTGCGATGATGGCATGAATCATTGAGGCTGTGGAGTGCTGGTGGAGGTTGCCGGTGAATGATAACGATACACTGGTAAAATTGGAACAACAGATATAGCAAAATAAATGGAGAATGATATGAACGGTGAAGAGGCTGTAATAGAGGGAAGGAATGCTGTGCTTGAGGCATTCCGGAGTGGAAAAACCATTGATAAACTGTTTGTTTTGGAGGGCTGTCATGACGGGCCGGTTAACAGTATATTAAGAGAAAGCAAAAAACAGCAGACGATTGTTAAGTTTGTCACGAAGGAAAGGCTTGATGGTATGTCTGATACAGGAAAACACCAGGGCGTTATAGCAGTTGCGGCTGCGTATGAATATGCCATGGTAGAGGATATTCTTGAAAATGCAAGAAAAAAGGGGGAACCACCTTTTATTCTGCTGCTTGATAATATTGAAGATCCACATAATCTCGGTGCTATCATAAGAACAGCGAATCTGGCAGGGGCACATGGTGTCATTATCCCGAAAAGGCGCGCGGCAGGTCTTACGGCTACGGTGGCGAAGACTTCGGCAGGAGCACTGAATTATACACCGGTGGCAAAGGTTACCAATTTGGCAGGTACGATTGAAGAACTGAAAAAAGAGGGATTGTGGTTTGTATGTGCCGATATGGATGGCGAATTGATGTACAGCCTGGATTTAAAAGGTCCCATAGGACTTGTGATTGGCAATGAAGGAGAAGGAGTTGGCAGACTTGTGAAGGAAAAATGCGATTTTGTGGCATCTGTTCCTATGAAGGGTGAGATAGATTCTCTGAATGCTTCTGTGGCAGCAGGTGTGCTTGCCTATGAAATAGTCAGACAGCGATTACAGTAGCAGGGTATCAAAGGTAATCTTTGATATCTGGCTGATTAATTCAATTACTTCTGACTCGCCGTTCATATAGTTGTCGGAATAAGCATAGTAGCCTCCGTATATTAAAAAACTGAGCATTGTATTAATTTTAAAGTCATCCTTATATTCCGGATATTTTTTAAATATCAGGGATTTAAGGGTGTTATTTAGTTTGACGATAAATAAGCCGCTTCGATTTCCGGAGAATAATATTTTTAGCAGAGAATTGTGGGAGGTCAGAGATAACGCGAGTCTTCTTGTAAACTCTTCCGGTTCGGTAATTGCCTTATAGGTGTCGGGAAGGTCGCTTATGATGGAATTGAGCAGCTCATTTTCAAGGGAGTCTGACAAATCATAAATGTCTGAGTAATGGCTGTAAAAGGTTGATTTGTTAATCTCGGCCTTTTCGCAGAGCTCTTTGATGGTGATTTTTTCAATTGCCTTTTTTGAGCGGAGTTCAATAAAGGAATTAATGATATTTTTCTTAGTCTTTTGAATCCTGATATCCATTTTTTCTCGTTTCTGCGCTGCTCTTTGCGTTTGTTAAATTTTCTGAATAATTAGTAACAGTTCAATTGTCAATATTATAGTATACGAAATAAAGCCGGTCAAGATATAAAAACCGACAATTTCAGACTATAGTTGTTTATCCGACTGTAATTGTGTTTTGTTGGTTTACAATATTGGAAAGATGCATCATAATAGCAGACGAAGTGCAATGACAATCAAGAGAGGAAAGGTGAAAATATGGATTATTACGGATTTTACACAGGAACATTATTTGATGCATATGAATATCTTGGCGCACATGTGAAGGAGGACGGTGTAATCTTTAGAACCTTCGCACCGGCAGCTTCAAAGATTGCAGTGATAGGTGAGTGGAATAACTGGGAAGAAATGGAAATGAACAGGGTATATAATGGTGCTTTTTTTGAACTGGAGGTAAAGGAGGCAAAGGCAGGTCAGCTTTATAAATATAAGATTTACGGCAATGGAGGGCGTGTGGTTGAGCATTGTGACCCGTACGGATATGGAATGGAGCTCAGACCGCAATTTGCTTCGGTTATCAGAGATTTGAATGCATATGAGTTTCATGATGAAAAATGGCTCAGAAAAAGAACGGATAGAAAGAATGAACCATTGAATATCTATGAGATGCATCTTGGTTCGTGGCGAAATAATAAGGAGGATGAAAACGGCTGGTATCATTACTCGGAGCTGGCAGATATCCTGATTCCGTACTTAAAGGAAATGGGGTACAACTATATAGAACTGCTGCCGGTGGCAGAGCATCCAAGTGATAATTCCTGGGGCTATCAGCTTACCGGTTATTATGCACCGACAAGCAGGTATGGAACCATGGATGATTACAAGAGCTTCATTGACAAATGCCATCAGAATGGTATTGGTATCATTATGGATTTTGTACCGGTACATTTTGCAGTGGATGCTTATGGCCTGAGGGAATATGATGGAACATATCTGTATGAATTTCCTCATCCTGATGTGGGAAACAGTGAGTGGGGAAGTATCAATTTTAACCATTCAAGGGGTGAGGTGCGAAGCTTTTTACAGTCCAATATCATGTACTGGCTGAAAGAATATCATATCGATGGAATAAGAATGGATGCCATCAGTAACATGATATACTGGCAGGGAGATAAAAACAGAGGTGTCAATAATGGAGCAGTGGAGTTTATCAGAAAGATGAACAAAACTGTCAAGGAAAAATTTCCGTCGGTGATTTTGGCTGCTGAGGATTCCACATCATTTCCGGATGTGACAAAGCCGGCAGAGGAAGGTGGACTTGGTTTTGACTATAAGTGGGACATGGGATGGATGAACGATACCCTCGATTATTTTAAGAAAAGTCCGGCAGAGCGGAGGGAGAATTATCATAAGCTGACATTTTCGATGATGTATTATTTTGGAGAAAACTATCTGATGCCTCTTTCGCATGATGAAGTGGTGCATGGAAAGGCAACAATTGCGCAAAAAATGTATGGAGATTATGAACAAAAATTTCCGCAGTTAAGAGCCATGTATATGTATATGTATGCGCATCCGGGTAAAAAACTGAATTTTATGGGAAATGAGCTTGCACAGCTTCGGGAGTGGGATGAGAAAAGGGAACAGGACTGGCTGCTGTTGGATTATCCTGTACACAGTGGTTTCTATGGGTTTATGAAAGGCCTGAATCATGTTTATCTTGAACACAAAGCGTTATCAGAGCAGGATTTTGAACAAAGCGGATTTGAATGGCTTGACTGTCATCAGGAGGATAAATGTATCTATGCCTTTGAGAGGAAGAGTAGAGAAGGAAAGGAAAGGATTGTAGCTGTATTTAATTTTTCTGATGCAGAGTATCAGGATTTTCCTCTGGAAATCAGGGAGGGAAACAAGCTTGTGAAGCTCTATAGTGCCTATCAGGATGAGGAAGAGGAGATTGAAGTGACTTCGGGAAGAAGTATGGTAAATCTTAAACCATTTGATGCAAAATATTATATTGTAAAGTGATGAACTTCTTATTTGTGAGAACCGCTGTTTTGTTTGACAGCGGTTTTCATATATATCTTTTTGTTGATATCTTGATGTTAGTTGGCAAATATGATAGAATAAAGTTGGAATTTTGCGGAGATGTTATTTTGCATTAGGGATGTTGATTTGCAGCAGTATTGCAAGCTTTATTGCAGTATGCAAAGGTAATCTGATGGGAAGGCTCCCGAAAAGAGAGAGTGGAAATTATGTATGTGGCATACTATTATATAACATTTGTTTTGTCATTGATATTGCTATGCATATATATGTGGAAATGGAATAAGCAGTTGAATGTCAGCTTTACCATGATTAATACGATTATCCCGGTTGCTAATCTGGGATATCTTCTTGTGTCTTTGTCTGATACAGAGGAAGGGGCACTGATCGCAGTAAAGGTAGCCTATTTTGCAATCTGCTTCCTGTTACCTGTACTGGTGGTAAGCATCATGTCCACCTGCCGGATTAATGTGGGAAAATGGCTGACAGTACTGATGGCTTTTATGGATGCCATCGTGTTTTCTTTTGTTATCGGAACAGGTCACAGTAAGATTTATTATAAGAGCGTTACGATTAAGAAGGTTGGCGGGACAACTGTTTTACAAAAGACATATGGACCGGCACATCTGTTGTTTTATATTATGCTGGCAGCTTCTGCCATGGTCGGGATTGTTGTTTTGATGTATAGTATTTTGAAAAAACGAAAGCAGATATCGGAGAAATTAGCGCTGATGCAATTGGTGTGCATACTTGTCTTTGGATTCCTTTTTGTTTTTGACAGAATGACACAGCATAAACTTGAACTGATTCCTGCCGGCTATGTGCTGGTACAGTTAATCTATATTTTAATCAATAACAAAATTCGTCTTTATGATATCGATTATATGTTTGCGGAATCTCATACGAAAAATGTGGATGTAGGATTCTTTTCTGTTGACAAAAGAATCAGTTTTCTGGGGAGTAATCACATCGCAAAGCTGTACTTTGAAGAACTTAGGAATCTGGAGGTGGACAGACGGATTCATAAGGATACTACCTTCCTTAAGAATATCTATGAATGGGTGGAGGAAGTAGATGTAAGGCATGGACCTGTGACCAAAATTGTGCCGCGTGATGAGAGAATTTACAAGATCACAGTGGGATATCTGTTTGACAATATGAAAATCAGGGGTTATCAGTTTATTATAGAGGACGATACAAAAGAACAGAGATATATCAATGTCATCAATCATTATAATGAAGACCTTGAGAGTGAGGTTAACAAGAAGACAAAGAGTGTCAGGGATATGCAGGACAAACTGATACTTGGCATGGCGGATATGGTGGAGGACAGGGATAATTCTACCGGTGGTCATATCAAGAGAACGAGTCATGTCATCAGAATCCTGATGGATGAGATTATGAAGGATGGTGTGATTCCGTTTGACAATACCTTTTATGAATATATGATAAAAGCGGCGCCGATGCATGATCTGGGAAAAATTGCCGTGGATGATGTGATATTGAGAAAGCCGGGGAGATTTACGGATGAGGAATATGAGATTATGAAGTCCCATGCGGAAAAAGGAGCGGAGATTGTCAAACGTATTCTGGACGGCATAGAAGATCCGTACTTTGCAAAAATTGCGGAAAATGTGGCGCATTACCATCATGAGAGATACGACGGTACAGGTTATCCTGAAAAATTAAAAGGTGCCGAGATACCGATTGAGGCAAGGATTATGGCAATTGCGGATGTGTACGACGCACTGGTAAGTAAACGGTGCTATAAGGACAGTATGTCTTTTGATGAGGCATTCAGAATCATAGAGGATGGAATGGGTAAGGATTTTGATCCGATGTTCAATATCTATTTTATCAGATGCAGAAGAAAGTTAGAGGAGTATTATATGAATGGTAACTAGTACATCGAATAATAAGTTTCTGATTGAAACAAATACTGAGAATCCTTGGAAATGCTTGGTTTGAACAAATTGAAAGTATCA
>CACXFV010000146.1 GCA_902767015.1 uncultured Lachnospiraceae bacterium
CTTGGCTGGCAGCCAGTCAGGCTATCATACCGTCTTCTCCACGTAAACCCGCATACGAATTACCCACTAAAAGTGACGAAAGGCCATTTATTAATTAGGAGGTGACTGGTTTTATGGATTATAAACCACTGCCGATTGGCTACGAGAATTTTGGAAAACTGATATCGGAAGATTATTACTATGTGGATAAGACACTTTTTATAAAAGAACTTTTAGATAATAAAACAATGGTCAATCTTTTTACAAGACCAAGGAGATTTGGAAAAACGCTTACACTTAGCATGCTCAAATATTTCTTTGAGGACGCCTATGACTTTCGAGGGAATAAGGAGGATTACAGACATCTGTTTGATGGCATGAAGATTATGGAGGCAGGAGAGCGATATACCAGACATATGGGACAGTATCCGGTAATTTCCTTGACACTCAAGTCGGGAAAACAGTCTACCTTGGAAAGCAGTATGGAACTTTTAAGGACGAATCTGGCGGATGAATTTGGCAGGCACCGATATATATTACAGAGTGATGTTTTGCCGCAAAGAGAGAAAGATATTTTTCAAAAATATTTAACGGAAGAATATGAGCCATATCAGTACAAGGATTCTCTTAAGTTTCTGTGTCGTTGCCTTAAGATGGTGACAGGAAAGGATGTTATTGTTCTTTTGGACGAGTATGATGTGCCTCTTGAGGGAGCTTATCACTATGGTTTTTACAGTGACATGGTGGATTTTATAAGGGAACTGTTCGGAAGTACATTAAAGACAAATGATTGTCTGAATTTTGCGGTGATAACAGGATGTTTAAGAATCTCGAAGGAATCTATCTTTACAGGCCTGAATAATCTGGATATCAACTCTGTGCTGAGTCTGAATTATGGAGAGTACTTTGGCTTTACAGATGAGGAAGTACAAAAAATGTGTATGGATTATCATCTTGAGCATAAATATCAGGAAGTTAAGGATTGGTATAATGGTTACAATTTTGGGGAAGCTAATGTCTACAATCCTTGGAGTACAATAAAATATATGAAAGACCATAAGATTAAGGAGGATGCATTTCCGGCATCTTACTGGGCGAATACCAGTAGTAATTCGATAGTAAGAACGCTCATTGATATGGCAGACAGAGAGATTAAGGACGAGATAGAACTGCTGATAGCAGGAGGGACGATAGAAAAACCGGTACACGAGGATATCACATATGATGAAGTCTATGAAAGTATGGATAATCTTTGGAATTTTATGTTTTTTACGGGATATTTTAAAAAGATTTCGGAGCGATTTGAAAACAGAGTGAATTATGTGACTATGAAGATACCAAATCAGGAGGTCTTATATATTTTTGAGAACAAAATTCGTACATGGTTTGATGCAAAGCTAAAGAAAAGAGATTCTTCCGTATTATTTGAGGCAGTAGAAAATAAAAATGCAGATAACATCAGAAATGAGTTGCGTAAAATGTTATATGAGTCCATTAGTTTCTATGATTATTACGAGAATTTTTATCATGGATTTTTGGCGGGTATTTTATATGGAATGGAATATTATTCAGTAAAATCAAATCGTGAGAGTGGAAGGGGAAGAACTGATTTATTCTTGAAACCGGTATACAGAGAACTACCGGTATTTATCTTTGAATTTAAGATGGCAAAACATACAGATAAGCTTGAGAATAAAGCAAAAGAAGCATTACAGCAGATTTATGATCAAAAATATGATATGGAACTTATGAAGGATGGTTATAAAAATATCGTAAGGTATGGAATTGCTTTCTGCGGAAAAGATTGCTATGTTGTCGTAGATTAACATTACATTAAAGAAATTTCAGTGACTCTTGATAAGCTGTATCATCTGTTCGGCATTAAGAAGCTGCTGTTAGAAGGTGGAAGTAGGATAGATGAAGCTTTTTACATTGGAGAAGAAAAAATGTTAAACAAAAAATTTGGAAAAAACATTGACCGATTTGTCTCGGACTATGTGGTATTTGACCTCGAAACGACAGGAATTTCCACATACTCTGACAAAGTTGTGGAAATATCAGCAATTAAGGTGATTGAGGGGAAACCTGTGGAGGAGTTTAGTGAGCTTGTCAATCCGCAGTGTCATATACCGGCAGGGGCAAGCGCTGTCAATGGGATTGATGATGAGATGGTAAAAGAAGCTCCCATATTTTCGGAGGTATTGCCTCGGTTTATAGAGTTTATAGAAGATTTTGTTTTAGTAGGACATAATATTGAGTCGTTTGATTTGAAGTTTATCTATCGTGACAGCGAAACCTTTTTGGGTAAAATTCCTGATAATGACTATGTAGATACACTTTCTATGGCAAGAAAGTGTCTGCCGGAAATGTCGCATCACAGAATGACGGATTTAGCCATGCATTACGGTATATCCACAGAGGGAGCCCATAGGGCATTGAATGATTGCAGAATGACGAGGCAGGTGTATGAATTACTCTGTAGTGAAATGAAGTTATTGGAATCGGGAAAGAAAGTGATTCCTAAATGCAAATATTGTGGCAGGACAATGAAGTTAAGAAACGGAAAATTCGGAGAGTTCTTCGGATGTTCGGGATATCCGAATTGCAGATATACGGAGAAAGTAAAGAGAGTGTAATATGCAGATTGATGCGGAAGAAAAACATATCGGCAAGGAGAATTTTTTATGATTATAGAGGAAATATTTAAAAAGAATTTAAAGTACATAAATCAAATCGAGATGGATGTTGACACCATTAACAGACAGTTTGTAAAAACAGTAAAAAGATTTTATCTGACAGTAGGAACCGTTGATTTACCGACAGGCAGGATTGTTATAGGTGACCCTCTTGCCTATCTTTATACTGAAAATAAAAAAAATAGTCCTCAGTTGAAATACAGTGTGGCGCCGGGTTCTTATCCTGTTTTGGTAGCACTTTGCAGGAGCCGATATACAGGAATAAGGATGTGTACCTTAAAAGTCAAATTAAAGGATACTGAGGTAACAAAATATGAAGTTGCATATCCTACTGAAGAAACAGCATTTTTCAAGGCGGTTGACGGAATTGTATCCGGTTTTCCTGTTGATGCGGGAATGGTGGCGATATGTGATGCCGCTGTTGCCGATGAATATAGAGAATTTATCGGAGAATGGCATAAAAATAATCCGAATAAAAATCATTATGACGATTATTTTGAAGAAATTTTTAAGGAGAGTGCAAAAAAATTACCACAATTTCAGCGTGAAGACGGTGATTTTACGGAGTGGAAGCTTCCTGAAAGTGGCAGAAGAATGGTTATGGTATCGTCAGGATTTGGAGATGGATTTTATCAGGTGTTTTGGGGAAAAGACAAGTCAGAAGAAATTTGTGAGCTTATCATACCGTTTGTTAATCCGGATATAATAGATAAAGCAGAGGAAGAATTATCTGAAGTTCTGTCTATCCGCCTAATGTGACATCCTGTTTCTCATACCATTTTAAAGCACGGTTAACATCATCATCCTCATAATCCGGCCAAAGCTTATCCTCTACATAAAAATCGGAATATACAGATTGTAGAGGCAAAAAGCCTGATAACCTTCTCATACCTCCCCAACGTATAATCAGATCAATCCGGTTGATATCTTGCGAGTGAGGCTTATTCTGTGCATGAAAGTTAGACATATCCCATTCCCATCCATAATTCACCAAAAAATTAACCCTGATTCCTCCTCCGTTGATGGAAGTCCGTTTTGTATATGGCAATAATTCCTTTGGAAAACATTTAGAATTTACATTTCCTACTACAAGCAAATCCGTACCGACATTGCTAATCCGCCTGACAGCCTCTACACATGCATTTTGAAATGCTGTTACCTGTTTTTTTGGCCGTTTACAATTATCCACCGTAAATCCATAAAAAGTCAGTTCTTCAACTCCCAATGCTTTAACATGGTGAAGCAGTTTTACCCCCGGCTCAAGACCATAGGCATACCCTTCTGATTTATCCATACCATGAGCCTTTGCCCATCTCCTGTTTCCATCCGGAATAACGCCGACATGTTTTGGAATTTTCACAGACATACCCTCCTTATAGCTGTTCTTACCAAAAGGATGGACAAAAAAGGATGGTTTTATACAACAGAAAAGTATAATTACTCATAAGGCGGTGTTATAGCCCGTGGCTGAATAGTTACAAGAATATAGAAAAATTGCCAACAATTACTTGACACAAATTTTGTGATAAGGGATTGTTTATCCTTGGCTAAAAAGGTTATCATAGTTAGCATAGCTAATTATTATGGCGGTGAAGAAATTTGCAGGATTTTCCCGAAATGTGGGATGGGTAATGTGATGAATAACAAATTACACCTGAAGTTTTTTCTATTTTTATCGTAAAACTCGGTAATTTAGCACCATTCCACTATTTAGGTGTAAAAAATCACGAAGTTCACAATAATCTGTACAGCAACTATTACTGTGAAATGGAATAATACACTGACATCCGTATGGTAAAGAAGAGGCAAATACAGGTTAACAGAAGTACGGATGTATTTAAATAAATGTTATTTTTGAAGTGAAGATTGATAACAATGTGAAGAATAAAAAAATTTGGAATAATATGATTATGGAAATAATAATTATGATTGGTTGAAACGAATTGTCAGTAATTTATAAAAATATATATCTATGAAATGCAACTAGATAAGATACGTATTGACTAAATATATTTATGTGTGATATAATTATTCTTACAGTGATGATTATGGACAATATCAGGCGAATATCAGGGAGGGAACTACCTTAAGATGGAGAAAATTGACAGAAGGCTTAGAGAAATACTGTATAAAGTAGCAGAGGACGAAACTAAAAGACAACTTATTAAGGAAAAAGAACAGCCGGATCTTCTTAAGGACTTAGCATTTGATTCTGTTGCCATTATTGAATGGATGGTATGTATAGAGGAAGAATTTAAGCTTAGTTTTGAAGAATCCGATGCGGTGGATTTGATATGGAATTTTGGAAATCTGAAAGAATGGATTTATACAAAGACAAAGTCACAGTGAAAGATGAACTTTCATTGTGAAGTAGAAAAATGTGCCAAGTTCCGTAAGGTGAAAAAATATGAATATGGGTTTCAGTCATTGAGCAATGGGAAAAAAAACCAGAAATCTATATAGGATGACATAATAGATTATCACAAAGCAATTGATTTCATCATATGGAAAAAATATTATGATATCCAGTCAAATGATAATGTAAATGTTTTTACTAAGGAAAATGATTTTTGGCAGTTGCCAGGGTGAAAAAACATGGCAGATGATTATTATGACAAAAGCGATTTATGATGACATGAATTATGGGGCACAGTGTGAATTTTATGTGATGAAGAATCATGGTAAAGAAAAGGTGGCATA
>CACXFV010000147.1 GCA_902767015.1 uncultured Lachnospiraceae bacterium
AGCGTGCGGGGTATCTCCATTGACGGATATCATCTGCTGGTCGAAGAAGCCGCACTTGACGTAACAGATCTTGAAAAAGCCTACACGCTGTGGTTAGAGACGGAAGACGGCACAAGGGTAGATTTTCCTGCCAATGCCTTTTTGGAAGTAAAGATTCCATACGCAGACGACAACGTACGGGTTTCTTCCTTTAGCGGTTCCGGTGACACCCTTAAGGAAACCCGCCTGACTGCAAAGTATGAGAACGTCAAATATGTGTTTGAGACAAATCCCCTCGGAACGGAGATCGGCACCTTCGGGCTCCTGACACGCACTATCGGCTCCGGCGATGTCAATGCCGATAACAATGTGGATATCGCGGATGCTCTCATGATTTCCCGTCATGATGCGAAACTAATCACTCTGACTGACGAACAGCTTGCCGTGGGAGATGTCAACGGCGATAACGAAGTAGATATTGCAGACGCTCTCATGATCTCCCGATACGATGCAAAACTAATTGAAGGATTTAACTAAACTTCTTTATACTTTCTGCATAGAATATACAGACAAAAAGACACACGGCAATACATCTTTCAAGATGCTGTGCCGTGTGTCTTTATTGTTTATTTCTCAATCAGCCATTCGATCAGATTCTCAGGTGAACTTTAGTTCAGAATACATTTTTATTGCTAATTTAACTGCATTGATTTATAATAGAATCAGGAATAAAAACTGACGGAAAATTTTTACATTGCTATAGAGGAGGCATAAATCACGAATGAACAAGGGTATTAATAGGGAAAATAAGGACAGACTTTTTAAATTTATTTTTGGAAATGAGAATAACAGGCACAGGATCAATCTATACAGTACGACATTACAGAAGTTTCCTCTTCCAAAGCTGGTATGCTTCTACAATGGACTTACTGAAATGGATGACAAAGTGATATTACACCTTACAGATGCATTTGACACTGCTATGGGAGAACCGGATGTAGAAGTCAAAGTGACTATGCTCAATATCAATTATGACAAGAACACAGAATTATTGAATTCCTGTCAGGTACTACAGGAATATGCATGGTTTATTGATAGAATCCGTATTAATCAAGAAGAAATGGGAGAGTTAGCGGAAGCAGTGGAGTCGGCAATCCATCAGATGTCGGATGAAGCACTGATAAAACCGTTTATTTTAGCTAATAAAGCGGAGGTGAAGCGTATGTGTATCACAGAATATGATGAAGCTCAGACGATGGCAATGTTTAAAGAAGAAGGTCGAATGGAAGGTCGAATGGAACTTTTGTTTGATTTTGTCCAAAGAAAAATAATTTCCGTAGAAGAAGCTGCTAAACAGGCTAATCTGACGGTGGAGGATTTTAACCTAAAACTGGCTGATTATCGAAAATCCTGAAATATTGGTAAAACCAGCCATAATGATATCAGACAAGAAATCACAGCAAACTTAACATCGGGTAGGAGGGGGATGCCCCTCCTACCCGACGACAACGCTGTTGTCCATCTCAGTGCAAAGCCCTTCGATGTCCTACAGTCGCCAAGTATACATCATCTCATGCAAGCATGATGATGTATACTTGGCTCGTTGTCACACAAATAAAAATTCCCAACAGACGATGATAATAAGCCTTCCGTTGTCTGTTGGGAATTTTTGCAGTTTCACGCAAGGACAATGCGTTTATCCTGCTTTACAATTTAAAATGATGCACCTCTGCAAACAGATCCTCTGTCATTTTCTGACATGATTCTGCTTCTTCTCCAATGTGAGCCAAATGCTCTGTCATATCAATGGTCTTATCGGTGGCCTGCACCAGTCCGTTGGTTGCCTCATCCATGGCAATGGTAACAGCACTTGTGTTCTCATTGATATCATCAATATTCTGTTGAATGTCCTGACTGAGACGATAACACTCCTGCATAATCTCATCAATTTTAACAGCACTGTTTTTGTAGCTGTCGCTGGTTACCACCAACTCATCATATCCCTTCATCGCTCTCTCATTGACAAAATCAATCATGTTCTGTGACTCCACCGCCAGATCATTAACTGCGCTCAAAACAATATCCGACACCTGCCGTATCTTGGTAGCAGCCTCAGAAGAATCCGTCGCCAATTTTGCAATCTCGGAAGCCACTACAGCAAAACCTCTTCCCGATTCTCCTGCTCTGGCTGCCTCAATGGAAGCATTTAGTGCTAACAGATTGGTCTGTTCGGTAATATTGAGGATATTATCCGTAAGAACCTTTATCTGATTGACCGCCTTTGAATTCTCTATCTTTTCTTCCACATTTTCTTTCATTTCCCGTACATATACAAAAGCATCATCTCTCTCCTTTGTCGCCTTTTTGCCGATTGTAACTGCCTCTTCGTTCATGGTATGTGAAAAATCACTGCCTCCCTGTATTTTTCCTACCATACTATGAAACTCCTCAACAATTCTATCCATAAACTCGTTAATGTTCGTAATGGTTGCCGATGTCTCCTGCATGGTAGCACTCAGTTCCTGCATCACAGCGCCTACATCTCCCACATCCTCCTGTGATTGGCGCATATCGGTTACGATGTTGTCGGTAGACTGCTTTAACTGCGTGGAATCCTTGATAATATTATATAAGATGTCCCGAATATAACGCAATAACCGGTTGATGTTCTGTCCGATGGTCTCAAATTCATCTCCCGAATGAACCTCAATCTGCTTTGTCAGGTCTCCGTCACCATTCGCCAATTCTACCACTTTACTATTCAGTTTCACAAATCCTGCCTTGAGTCTGATACTGATAATAAGAAGTACCACTACACTTACGACCAAGACGATTCCACATACAATGATTATCAGCTTAGCTATATTCCTCGTCTGCTCATCAATAAAATCTGCGCTGATATCCACTACTGCCAAAGCTACCACCTGACCATCAGCCATAATAGGACTATAAGCACTGATATGCTTTCCCCACTCATCCGTATAAGGCTCTTTGTCCACCGTTGTCTCTCCTGCAAAAGCTTCGTCTATTACCTTGGAGGAATCGCCAAATTCTTCCCCCGGAAGTCCCGGCTCCTCCGGATCTGAATCCACAGCAAATTCTATGACATTACCACTTCCCCTGCGTACAGTGTAAACATATTCCACACCACTGTTGTCTCTAAACAGACTAAGCTCTTTTAGCACCTCTTGATATTCATCGGTATTTTCATCCCCTGCTCCGATATCTTTTATCAGATTTCCGTCAACGGCTGCTGCCACGCATTTTACATTATTCTTCGCACTATCCTTAATTTGCAGTACCAGCGTATTTTTGGTCTGCTTATAAACAAGGATTCCTATCGCCAGATCAGACAACAGCATTAGCAAAATGACTTCAATCACTATCTTGGTTGCCATTCCTATTTTTCTGTTCTTCATGATTACTTTTTCTCCTTTACTATTTCTTTAGTTTTTCTTCATGCTCATATTACTTTCTTCTGTTCAGTTGACATTATGTCAAAGCGCATTAATGCATCATTGAGCTATCTTATCGATAATCCCTGCATCAAATCTGGAAATCACCAATGCATCCGCAACATCTACTTCACCATCTCCATTGACATCAGAAACTGCCTTTTCAGCATCACTAAGCTCAACCAATCTCGCATCAAAACGAGATACTATCAATGCATCTGCAATATCTACCGTACCATCACCATTGGTGTCCCCCTTTTGTCTGAGCAGCGATTCCTTTAGTTCCATTGTATCCGGGTTGATACTGTAAAAGACCGTTCTCTTATTACTCCATACGTACCAAAGCACCTGACCATCCTTTATGATTGGCTGACAGTCTGACAGGTAACCCGGTGCCGTTTTTTCGTCTGATATCTGTTTTCCCCGACCATCAAAAGCGGCATAATGTACCTCCCCCTCATACGATATTCTTCCATTTGAAAGACTTCTCTCCGTCCACAAAAGAAGAAACTTATTATCATTGACTTTAACAAGCTGTGGTGTATTTGCTGTCATTCCTTTACCGGTAAAATCTGTCAGATACTTCGTCTGTACACTGTTATCCTCTTTGGAAACTACTGACAAAAATACATTTCTTTCACTGTTATTGTTGCTAGTACCGGTTCCCACATTCTCTTCCGCTGCACCTGCAATCAGATAAGATGTGCCAGAGTATTCAAATCCACCAACAGATGCACCGGTATAGTTTGCGCCAGTATTTCCACCAAAGGTCATCACATCTGTCGCTGTACATAGATTGTTCCAGCCCTGCGGTACAAAGCTACCCGATGAAATATCTGTCGGATACTGAATCAGTACAATCGAACGAGGATAGGCATCTCCATGGTCCACCGCCACCATTTTTCCATCTTCAATTTTGACAAACTGATTAAAAGAATGACTGACATAACCAAAACTTTTATTCATTACCTGATAGTAAGAATCGGTTATTTTAGATTGTGATTTACTATATTGTATTGTGATATTGGACTGGTGGTTTAGACCGTCACTTGACTGATACATTTTATGGGAACTTCTGATGACCAGATAATCTCCGTATTCTGCCACACGAAGACTGCCAAAATCAAAGGGCTCTACTGTATTACAGTCATAAAGTCCGGCAGAAGATACTCTTTTCCAGCTTTTATCATATTTTGTAATCCTGATACACTCCACCTCTGCCGATTCCTCCGGATTTTCCTGACCGGTGATAACATAATAACCATCTTCTCCTGCATAAAATCCACCAAACAATGTCAACTCTGCCGGTATGGAAACACTATCGACAAACTGATAACTGCCTCCGTTGTCTGTGTAATAGGTTGCAATATATCCGCCGCTGCTGTCCGGTTCAAAGCGCATCAATTTTCCTTCTTTTGTCACTGTCAGATAGGACTGTACCGGACACGCCGCATTCCATGCAAAGTACCATGAACCCAGTCTGTAATTCTGATGCTCAATATTCGTTGCCGAATCGGTAATTGACTCCGGGGTAATGACAGACTGGTTCTGTCCGTTTTCTGCTGCATTAACGGTCAGCAGATAAGCAGCGAAGGCATTTGGCACCACATTATTGCCGCCCCATGTGATATTCCCGTCTGCCATGATACCTGCCACCAGTGTAACCGCTAAAGCGGTCTGCATCGTTGCTCTGATTGTTGTTCTCTTCTTTGTTTGCTTTGTTGTTTTCCTGAACTTCATGACTACTCTCACTTTCTTAAATATTTTTTCATAATGAAACTTATAGGATTATTCCAAATAACTTCTGTGCATTTTTATACATCACATTATCATAATCGTGTTGTGATACAAGCGTCTTAAACTCATTAAAATATGACTGATAAAGCGAGCGCTCACCACTTCGATTGTGCAAATATGTATCTTTACCATCAATCGGATTATCAGAACCAAATAAGATTTTCTCACTTCCATACTTTTCAATTACTTCCAGTGTACTTTGCAACGGTACCCATGTTGTATCACCATACAGATTCGGCAATTTACCAAGCAAATTGATTGCCTTCTTATTGTCACTGCCTAAATCCATATGTACCATGACAAAATTGACTTCCGGATGCTTTTGAGCCGCGTGATACAGTCTGCCTGAAGCTGCCTCCTCACATCCTCCGGTATGAGATACCACAGGAAGCTGATACTCTGCGGCTAAACGATAGACAGGCTCCAGCCTGTCATCATCAGGCGCTGTTCTTGAATGAAAAGGATGCAGCTTTAACCCATAGATTACGTCCCTATTTTCTCTTATAAGATTAACAAATCTGTCATTTGGCAGTTCCTGACGCATTTTAATCCATACCAGAACACCTATCTTATCTCTGTTTCTTTTTGCGACTTCCAATGTTTCTTCAAACACTGTGTTTTGCGATTTTTGAAATTGTATCGGAATCAGTCTTCCCTCATGGTCATTTTCTGCCCCCTCAACATTGGATATCAAAGAAAAACTAATTCCATATTGCTGCATGGAATACAATATATCCTCCTCTGTCATATTGAAATCCAGCATCCTTCCGATGTGCGTGTGTGTGTCAATAATCATGTTCTATTCCTCCTGCCAATGCAAGGTATGATTGATATTCCTTTTTGTAAGGGTATCAGATAAGGAAATCATTAGTTTGCTGCTTATGCCTTGCCTATCAATACTTTTTTCCCCTCGAATGCGAAACCATATTTTCTGATATTTTTATCATCAAAACCAAGTTCTTTCAATTCCAAATCATATTTTTTTCCCTGAATCTGCTTAAGTGCCCTTTGCACAGTTTCTTTTAGATTCTCCTCATCCTCCGCATCACGAACTTTGAACTCTATGATAATGCCATCACGGTTAGAGATGTTACTATTTGTTATGGTTTCCTTAGAAATGTCTTTCGGATAAATCATCACATCATATCGTCCAAATCCACTTTCACGGTTTGACCTTATAACATAATTGTCTGACATATCAACCATAAGTCCTAATACAAACCCATGATAAAACCTCTCCGGTTCATAGCCTGAATGTCCTTTACCTGTATCAAAATAACTAAAAATACGATTACTGACACGATTCATATATGTATTCATCGCCTGTAAATCCCCTAAAATAAGTGCCTCAATAAAATCATTGTAATTTCCTCCTGTTCCTCCAAACCAGTCACTTACCATGCGGTAAAACATTTTTTTTACTTCTTCATTAGTCACCGCCAGTTTATAAATAGCATACTGATTTCCTGTATACTGCTCTCCCGTCTGATACTCTAATGCTTTCAGATAGCCTGTTGCCAATAAAAGACTCCATATTGCTCCTTCATTTGTGTCAAGATTACTATAAACGATCTGTTCATCAACCGGAACATCAATTGCTGCTCCCCCAAGCAATTGCTCAAATAACTTTTTTGTCTTTGCACCACTTTCACGTATTAATTTTCCTATCAGGCTATTGGAACTGGTATTTGCCCAGTAAGGTGTGAAGCTCTTCTTATCAAGATAATTGATAATCGACCACGGATTGTAAATATCCGTTACACCCCCAAAAATAAAACCATCATACCAAGATTTGACTCCCTCTTTATCTGTCAATCCATATTCATCCATTGCTGAAAATACTTCCTTCTCAGTTAAGCCAAACGCTGTCGCATATCTTTCAGATGTGGTTGTGACAACCTCAAGATTATTCAGGTCTGAAAATATCGACTCCTTACTTACCCTTGTAATCCCCGTCATGACAGCTCTCTCTAAATACGGATTTGTCTTAAAAGTGGCGTTAAACAGACTTCTGATAAAGGAAGTAAACTCGTTCCAATATCCGTGTACATATGCCTCCTGCAGAGGGGTATCATATTCATCTAACAGAATAATCACTTTCCTGCCATAATACCTGCTAAGATAATCGGACATATTATGAATGGCAAGAGATGCGGTAACTTCATCCATACCATAAGATACCCGCTCATAATAATCCTTTTCTTTCTGTCTTAAGATACCACTCTCTAACAAAAAATCATTTTCCGAATATAACTTTATCAGTATTTCAACCAATTTTTTATATGCCGATTCAAAGGTTTGTTCTTTTACGATGGCAAAGGAAAGGTATATGACCGGAAATGTTCCCTGAATTGCTCTGTATTCTTCATATTTCCATATATTAAGCTTCTCAAACAATTCCTGCCTGCTCTCATATTTATTGGAAAAAAATGTTTCAAGCATACTCATATTAAGCGTCTTTCCGAAACGTCTCGGACGAGCGATTAAAGTAACCTTATCTTTACTGTCCCACCACTCTTTTATCAATTCTGTTTTATCTACATAAAATATATCTTCCCTTATCATGGTTTCAAAATCATCTATACCAATTCCAACTGTCCTAGTCATTCTACACCCTCCGTTCCGAACAATTATCCGTTGTTTTACATTTTACACCAGGATATTTTTTTTTTCAAGTATATCAGAATTAATGAGTATTCTTTTATATCCGTTAAACAACTTAACAATTTCCCGCCGGACATTTGGTTGACTACGATTCTAATTGAACACCTTTTATCAGTAT
>CACXFV010000148.1 GCA_902767015.1 uncultured Lachnospiraceae bacterium
AATCTTTTGGTGGATAAATCGCACCAAAAGATTTTTTATTTTCTCTATTTTGACTATATTATTCAGCCCCCGGCTGAACTGTTACAGTGTTACTATTAGCGCTGCTATCCTCTGCTATTCCCATAGTTATCTGTGAATAGTTACAAAAATTCCCCCGATTTTTGGCTATTATTTTGTATTGCTTTCTTCCCCTTGATGTTTTATAATGATAGTAGGATACTATGCATTTATAGGAGGTGATATCATGATTGGGACTGTATATGATTACTATTTGACAACATATGCCAGCAAGCCGCTTACAAGAAGTGACACACATAAGAAGAGTGAGCTTCGCAATATATATAATAATATAGTAAAGATTAGTAAGTCTTCTCCTTTATATAAGGTAGATGTTTCTGCCAATGTGCAGAAGTACGCTATTGATTTAAAAGAGAATGCCCGCTCTCTCATGAATGATATCGATAATCTTGTCTATGACAGTTTTTCTCCTAATCATTCAAAGTATACTTCTGATAATGAAGAGGCTGTTACGATTAACACCCTGAATCAGGGGAACGATACCCGAAGCGACAATTCTTCTGAGAGCAGCCCATTTGGCAGTACTCTTTCGGAAGCAGCTTCTCCGGTTAATAATGATTCCTATTCCATTGAAGTAAAGCATCTGGCCACACCGCAGGTCAATACAGGATATTATCTGCGAGACGATACCCTTGAGTTGTCTCACGGTGAGCATACTTTTGAAGTAGCAATTGATGACAATGTATACGAATTTCAGTTTAAGGTTAACGAGGAAGACACGAATAAGTCCGTAATTGAAAAATTATCAAGGTTAATCAATCGTTCCGGTATTGGTTTGGGCTCGAATATATTAAAGATTGGCAATACAAGTGCTCTTGAGATATCCTCTAAGTCTACAGGAACGACTTCTAATACAGATATATTCAGCATTCTGAACAGTTCTTCAGATACTGCTGATGATGTTGTTGATAAGCTTGGTATCGCCACTGTTTCCTCACATCCTTCTGATGCCCAGTTTACATTAAACGGCATTGATAAGACCTCTTCGACCAACCGTTTTACGATTAATAAATCTATCGAGGTGACTTTGAATCGTACTACACCGGAGGGCGAAGCCGTTAATATTACCAAGCGGGACGACCTGGATTCAATGCTTGATTCTGTCAATAACCTGATTGACGGCTATAATCGTATTATTGAATTGTCAAATAATAAAGCAGACAACAGCAACGACGCCTCGCATCTGAATTACGAGTTGAAGCGTACTGCATCAGCATATAAGAATGACCTCGAAAGTATTGGTCTTACCATGAATGACGACGGTTCTCTTAAGCTTGATACGGCACTGTTTTTGCAGTCAGCAAGTGAGGATACTATTGAACACTCACTTGGAAAGCTTGCTGATTTTAAGAATAGTCTTTCCTTGAAGACACATGATATATCTATCAACCCGATGAAATATGTGAATAAGACGATGATTTCTTATCCACACCCTATTAAGAGTAAAAATTTTGCCAATCCATATGTTACCTCTATATACACAGGCATGATGTATAACGGATACATTTAAGATTGGAAAACGCCCGGGGCGGTGTCATATACGCCAGGGATTTATATAGAGAAAGAAATGGTCAGTGTATCTCCTATCTACACTGACCATTTCTATTGTCAAAGCAGCTTCAGCCGCGAATTGCCACTAATTTTGAAATATCCCCATTATCTTGACATAATCCTCTGATTTATCTCTCATAATTTTAAAGCCATGCTCCATGTCTTCCAAAGAAAACCGATGAGAGATTAGTGCTGACGGTGCCACACTTCCATTGGCAAGTTTTTTTATCACATAATGCCAGTCATCCTTCTGACTGCCGGTAAATGATGAATTCCACGTTCCGCGAATCTTAAGCTGATTTCTCAAAATCTTCCAATAGGTCTGTCTGCCAAATAAAATGTCCGAAGACGGATTCCCCACGAATACAAGTCTTCCACCCGGTGCTGCCATATTGACCGAATCCTCAATCGTAGTATTCTTTCCGATGCATTCAAAAACAATATCCGCGCCTTTCCCTTCCGTTTTCTCCAAAACCCATTCCTCTACATTCTCACTTCTGCTGTCACAAAAATCCTCCATTCCCAGTCCCAGCTTCTTGGTACATTTTTTCTGAAATTCTTTATTACCCACTACAGATAACTTTTTAACACCCGATTCCAACAAAAACATGACAAGCAACAGACCTATCGTTCCGAGCCCATACACTACCACATGTGCATTGTCATCCCTCCCTGCCTCATGTACACCATCATGATACATGACCATCCGCATCGCATGTACCGCCACTGACATCGGCTCTAGCATCGCTGCCTCCTCGAACGAGACATCAGCCGGCAGCTCAATCAGGTTCTCCTTCGGGACAGCCACATACTCTGCAAAACCTCCGTCACATCTTGAACCCAGATAATTATAATTTCTGCACATCTCATATTCCTGCTTTTTACACGGAATACATTTTCTGCAGGGAATCAATGGAAACACACCCACCCTCTTATTAACCCACACTTCTGACTCTCTGTCCCCTGCCTTTACAACCGTTCCCGAAAATTCATGCCCCGGTATCAATGGATGCCTGTGCGCGCCAGTCTGGTAAATTCTCGGTATATCCGAGCCGCATATACCTGCTGCGGCAACCTTTACCAGCACATTACCTCTTTCCGGCTGCGGTGTCTTCACTTCTTCATATTTTAATTCATTCACACCATAAAGCACATATGCCTTCATAAAAATATCCCTGCTTTCCGAATATCTGCGTTCTAAAAAATCTGTATCTCTAAAATACCTGCATCTCTAAAATACCTGCATCTCTTCCCGAGTTTTTTATAGAGAACTCATAAATGCTGATATTTCCTACATTTTGGGCACATCTATTTCGCAATATATCGCTCTTTTCGCATCGTTTTTAATACTTTTAGTAGCAAAGTAGTTGCAGTATCTGCACCGATAATTTTCCATCGGCTTGATATAATCTACTTTTTTATTACTCACAATGAATAAATTCCTGTGGCTG
>CACXFV010000149.1 GCA_902767015.1 uncultured Lachnospiraceae bacterium
GCATGGACGAATATGCTAGGTTGTTCGTAGGTCTCTCCATATGCCTGGTATGTGGTGATAGCCTCTTCACATTTTTCTATATGTAAGGGGTTGAGATTTAGCACATTTTTTAGTAAAGCAATGGCTTTTCAATATGAATTTGTCAATGTACTGTAATGGTCACCCTATCGACCAAAGATACAGATGACCGACAATTATTTTCTTTTTTTTTCTTTTTACCAGTATTTCCATTGTTATTCATAGGAACGGCTGTGGTCAGCGGCATTGTGTTAGTGCCAAAAGCAAATGTAGGTGTAGGTACTGTGTTAGTGTTTACAGGCGATGTGGTCGGCGGTACAGTGCCGATCACTGCAGTGGATGCGGTTGGTGGAATTGTGCCGGTCACTGCAGTGGATGTGGTTGGTGGAATTGTGCCGATCACTGCATCGGTTGTGGCAGGTGGCACAGTGCCGGTCATTGGCGGGTAGGCAGGAGAACCATTTGGAACATTAGGATACCCGGTTTGGGGTTGATAGGTTTGTTCCGGTGTATTTGCCCTATATGCATTGACAGCAGATGCGATCGCATTAAGCCACAAGTCACGCTGTTTTTTGGTAACGACAAACTGATATTCTTTACCAAAATTGGTGACGACTTTAATCATATTGGGTGTTGGTGTAAAAATATTCAGTGTATTTCCCTGTGCTACGATATTTGGCAGTAAAATCTCATCATATTTCGAGCCGAAATTAAACGAATGGGCGATAAAGGCAAGCCTTTTACTTGTCAGTACCAGCTTGCCGCCTTTATTGATACCGCCTATTTGCTGCATATTGGCAGCACCTTCCATCAGAATTTTTTCGCCCGGCGTCAAAAAAGAATATTGAGTGTTCATAATACATTCCTCCTATTAAAATGAATCTGATATAGATTGTATCATTTTAAAGTTTGTTTGTACTAAGCCGTCAGCTTAATGTAAAGATATTTAACCGTTCAGAGACAATCACCAAAATAAATGATTCCAAACAGTGAAAAAAATACCCTCCAAACATTCCATTTCCTAAAGCAGGAATGTTTGGAGGGTAGCATAATATTAGAGAAAAGCAGTAGTTATCCGATTATTTACCGATATAACTACATTCATATACAATTGTAATGAGGGTATCACCCTCGTAAGTTACTGTGAGGGTACTTCCAATATCGTCCTCTAGGGCAAATTCAGTAATATGGAGTTCTCCGCGGTCAATCGTCTGGGATATTGTATTAAATCTGTTGGCAATATATTTGTACTTAGCCAGTCCGTTGATACCGGTAGAAAAATTATATTTCAACTTATCTTCATAGTCCAGTACACTGTAATCTACTTCGATACTGAACACAATGCCCCGGTAGGTGATAATGGTAATACCGGGATAATAGTAATAGATAATCTCTCCTGATACCATTTTGGAATCTTCATCTGCTCCCATCTTTGCTTTTAAAGCGTTATAATCATGATTCAAGGTATTCATGAAATTAATGGAATCATCGATGCCATTATTTTCAATGTGTCTGAAATACTGGTCAATAGAAATATCCCACATAGCATTGCTGTTCATAGAAACCAGCTGGATATTGATATAGATTTCGTCATGTTCCAGTAACACAATCGTACCCTTTCCGGAATTGCCGGTAGCGTTAGAGCTTAAATCAGAACCGGCAATAGAGGCAGAATTATGCGGGACAATATTTTTTGAAGCTTCACTGGTTTTTTGAGGCTTCATGACAGCTAAAATGCCTATGACAGCAATGGTGATAATAAGGGCGAGGCAGATAACAGATAGTATCACAGTGATTTTTCGCTTTTTGTGAAATGGCAAAGGGGTATCCGGAAGTATTTCGTTAGAAGCATTTAATTTTTGCATACAATACGGACAGAAATTAGCTTCATCATGAATAAGATGCTTGCACTTCGGACAATGTGTCATTTGAATATCTCCTTGTAAATACAGTAAGTGATACGTGGCATTATTTTGATTAAAACAAGAGTGAAAAATAAATTTTTCCTTCTTGAGATTACGGCTCCAATGGACAAGCAGGCTTGTCCGCTTGCCATTGGTGGCAATTATGATATCATGGTAAAACAGTGTGAATCTTTTGCTGCGAATATCATAATTATACAACGTATGAGTAAATAATACAATTATCAACATAAAACATCCTGTAACAGTTTTTAGAGTGAAAGCGTGTAAAAGGATTGCAATATTCTCTGTCAACAATTATAATTAATATATAATTGTTCAGAGCCAAACATCATTCATGCAAAGCATTCAAGAATGCAAAGCATTTAAAAATGCTTACATGAAATGATGTATATTTGACAACAGCGTTGTCAAATCGAGCAGGAGGTGTAAAATGAGAATCGAAACTGAAAGATTGATCATCACGGAAATTTCTTTGGACATGGCTTATGATGTCCACCGGAATTCCCTTGACGAAGATAATAGAAAATTCGTTCCGGATGAAGTATTTGAGACGGTGGAGGATGCAAGGGAGACCGTTGAGTTTTTGATGTCGCAGTATGGCAGGTTTGAGGGACCTTTGATTTACCCTGTGATCACAAAGACCGATGAGGAGAACATCGGATATGTGCAGATGGTTCCATTGGGGGATGGCATCTGGGAGATTGGCTACCACATTGCTAAAAAGTACACCCGAAATGGTTATGCGACGGAGGCTGTCAAAGCATTTTTGCCACTCATGGCGAAGATGATCGGAATTGAAGAAGTACAGGGAATCTGTCTTAGTGATAATATTGCTTCAAAACATGTTCTGAAAAAATGCGGATTTGAACCGTATTTTGAAGGCATTGGCGACTATCAGGGAAAAAAACGCGAAATATTTAAGAGTATATGGAGAAAACAGGGATGATCAGACTAAGACCGTATAAACAGTGCGATGCAAAATATATTGTATCATGGTGTAAGGATAAAGAAATCTTTGAATTATGGGGTGGCGAGCGGTTCGGCAGTTTTCCCATCTCGGAAGATATCATAAATGATAAATATTTTAATCATAACGGAGACTGTGTGGAGCAGGATAATTTTTATCCTGTGACGGCGTTTGACGAGCAGGGGATAGAGGGACATTTCATTATGCGCTTTCTTCATGGCGATAACAGAATACTTCGGTTTGGCTGGGTCATCGTAAATAACGAAAAACGCGGACAAAAATGCGGACAGAAAATGCTCCGGCTGGGATTAAAATATGCGTTTGAGATTCTACAGGTGGATAAGGTTACAATCGGGGTGTTTGAGAATAATATTCCGGCTTACCGGTGTTATCTGGCCACAGGATTTCATAAGTCTGCGGAAATAGAGGATTCCTTTGAAGAGGTCCATGGAGAACAATGGAAGGTTGTTGAGTTGGAAATAGCAAAAGAAGAATTTGCAGGATAAATAAATTCCACAAAGTTTTCACACGCTGTTCAGATTTATGCCATTCGTTTTTCAACAACATAGGTTAAAATACAGACAACTTAAAAATAAAGCGAAAAACGATTGGAGGGTTTGTTATGAAGAAAAGAATTATATCAATATTATTTACAGGAATTCTTGCATGTTCTGTAACGGCATGTGGCAGTACAAAGGAGATAACGAATGCGTTTGAAACGAATGACACAGTTCAAACATCAGAGTTGTTAAAAAGGAATAGCGCCACGTCAGGAACGACAGGTTCACAGCAGACAACGGAAAGCAAAGAGCAGGACACAACCGGTAAAACGGAACAGGAAAAAGAAAGCCAGACAACTGCCGGACAGTCAAAGGTTGATAGTGAAACCGCTGGACAGACCACCAACAGTCAGTCGGATATGGGTAGTGCAGATGCAGAACAGACAAATGAAGACGGTGAAAATGCAGATCAGGATGTTACTGTGATAGCAGACACAAGCAGTAATGGTGATGGTCAGTCAAACACAGGAAAGACAAGAGTAGCACAGGCAAGTACCGGTCAGGTGGGTACGAGCCAGACAGATACCGGTCAGACAGAAACAAGCCAGACAAAAGTATATCAGTCAGGAAGCGTACAGAGTACGGTAAGTGACACGACTGATTCGGATGTGTTCACAGAGCGTGATCTGAATCAGTCGCCGGATTTATCGTCTGCAAAGACCATCACTGTATCGGATGGTCAGACCATCAATATTACCGAGGAAGGAATTTATGTAATCAAAGGAACGGCTTCTAACTGTATCATCAGAGTGGAGGCGGACAAACAGGCCAAGGTGCAGCTGGTGCTAGACGGTGTCAATATTACCAATACTGATCATTCGGTAATCTATATCGCATCTGCGGACAAGTGCTTTGTCACAACGACAAACAGTAGCAATTCTCTTTCCGTAACCGGAACATTTGCCAGTGATGACACGACCGGTGATGCTGTGATCTATTCAAAAGATGATCTGGTGCTGAACGGAACCGGTCAGCTGACCATTTTCTCATCAAAGGGAAATGGCATTTCCGGCAAGGATGATGTCAAGGTTACCGGCGGTACTTATAATATTACCAGCGCATTAGACAGTATTGAAGCGAACGATTCCATTGCAGTGTGTGACGGCAGTTTTACGATTCAATCTTCAAAAGACGGATTACACAGTGAATACAGCGATGATGATACGGTAGGTTTTATCTATATCGCAGGAGGCACTTTTAAGATTACCGCAGCCAGCGATGGCATTCAGGCTACAACCATTGCTACAATTGACGGAGGCAGCTTTGATATCACCGCAAGTGAAGGCATTGAAGCAACGTATGTACGGGTCAATGGCGGAACGATCAGCATTTCAGCCTCAGATGACGGAATCAATGCATCACGCAAGAGCAGTGCCTATTCGACACCAACCATTGAGATTAACGGCGGTAATCTTACCATCGTAATGGGACAGGGTGATACGGATGCCATAGACGCCAACGGTAATATTATCGTGAATGGCGGAACCATCAACATTACCGCGCAGATGTCTTCCTTCGATTATGACGGAACCGCACAGTATAATGGTGGAACCATTATCATCAATGGCACACAGGTGGATTCCATCTCGCAGTCAATAATGGGCGGCGGATTCGGTGGCATGGGCAACATGAATGGTGGAAATGGTATGAACGGTGGAAACGGCATGAATGGCGGATTCGGCGGTAGGATGAGATAACGAAGTAAACGTCAGGTGAACAAAAACATGCTCTGACTAGTCCTTATAATGACAAAAGAAATTACAGCAGACTGCCGGTATCTTCTGACATAGAAGATACCGGCAGTTTTTCTGTGACAACGAGCCAAATATAAATTATTCCCATTCGGATTCTGCTTCTGCGAGCTTCGCTTTCAGTGTTTCTCTCAGTTTGACAAACGTCGGGACAAAGCTGTCTCGAATCAAAAGAATCATTTCATCGATCTCGTCTTCGTTGTAGATATGAATAGAAGAATTACGCTTTTTAAGCATCAAAAGCCATATGGCGGAATCGTCCACAAAACCGAGCTTATAGCCGAGCTGTAAAATCTCCCGTGGTGAGCCTGTCTCGGCACCCTGTGCTCCGTGAAGTCTTAAAATTGTCTGCAATGCTTTCCATGCCAGCTCAAATGTCAGATTAAAATGTCCTATAACGCCGGTTCTGTAAATATCATCGTTATTTGCCAGTTCATAATCGGCGTTTTTTAATATATCCAGACAGTTGGAAAAGTTATCAAGTTTTTTCATAGATTGTTATACCGTCCTTTGCAATTTCCTGCTTTAAATCATCCGAAATATTGTCATTGATATTCACGATATCAAATATCAGAAGTGAATGGGCATTTTCCTTTATATCCCAATAAAAGGCGTCAAAATTGTCTCCGCTGACAGCAATGTCGATGTCGCTTCGTGCCGTATGTGATCCCCTTGCCCGTGAACCGAACAGAATCACTTTTTGAATACCATGCTTTTGGGAGAATGTTATAATGTCCTTCATAACTCTTTCGGGGAGATTGGTTTTCACGGTCAATCGCCTCCTGCCAAAAATAATTATCATAAACGAATTAAATGAATACGTTTACGATATTCTCGCTCGGAGAATAATTACGGATTTGAGCAAGCTTAATCCGCAATTGCTTTCTTTGCTTACTATCATTTATTCTACCATAGCGAAACTTGTCTTTCAAGAAAAAATGGCTGATCCGTAAAAATATGTTAACGAGTATTTTCAGACTATGGGCGACTGCGATTAGATTTATTATTGTCAGTATATTGGAAATGGGCTATAATGGTAACAGGTTTTTGACAGTATAGATAGGGCAGGTCATAGAGTCGGTTGGCAGTGTACAGGTTCTGTATTCTGTTGCATGTGGCGGTAAGTGTGAAAAGTTTCACACCGAAGAATGTCTTAAGAGAGAGCCATTCTTCATTTATTGTTTGTGCCGCCTGCGGCGGCATGTTTGGAAGTTTGAAAGAAGAAAGGACGTATCAGGGCTATTTGTGTCGAGCCCAAATAGCCTTGATGCGTCATAAAAAATCGCTTTCGTGAATTTCTCGTGCGCGGCCTCGCAAAAAGTGCTCGGCATGGAGGATTAGTATGAAAAAGATATTGGTAACAGGCGGTACAACTTTTGTCAGTAAATATACGGCAGCTTATTTTGTGAAGCGCGGATATGAAGTTGTTGTATTAAACAGAGGCTCACGCAAACAGATTGACGGTGTCATTCATTTGCAGGGAGACCGGCATAATGCCGCTGCACTTTTAAAGGACAAAAAGTTTGACATCATCTTGGACATTACCGCATATACAGGTGATGACATCAAAGATTTTGTTCCGGCAATCGGTGGTTTTGAGCAATACATTATGGTAAGCTCCAGTGCGGTTTATTCGGAGACGGAACCGCAGCCTTTTCGGGAGGAATCTGTTTTGGGGCAGAATCGATATTGGGGTTTTTATGGGACGAATAAGATTGATGCTGAAAAAGCGCTTTTGTCACAGGCGAAAGATGCCTATATCGTTCGTCCGCCTTATCTGTACGGACCGATGAACAATGTCTACCGTGAGGCGTTTGTGTTTGACTGTGCCTTGGCAGACAGACCGTTTTATCTTCCGAAAAACGGACAAATGAAAATGCAGTTTTTTATGGTAGAGGATTTGTGCCGTTTCTTTGAGTGCTTGATTCATGAGAAACCGCAGGAACATATCTTTAATGTGGGCAATAAAGAAAGCGTATCGATTAAAGATTGGGTGAAGCTCTGTTATGCATGTGTGGGAAAAGAGCCGGAATTAATTGAAGTACATGAAGCAATAGAACAGAGAAATTATTTTAGTTTTTATGATTATGAATATTATCTGAATATTGAAAAACAAGAGCGACTCATGGAAGATACCATGTCGTTGTCTGATGGATTGCAGGCGGCGTATGAGTGGTATTGCAATCACAGGGACGAGGTGGTACGAAAACCGTATCTGCAGTTTATTGACGAGCATTTTGTACACGGATGTACATGATTACGAAAGATAGGAAGGGTACTGTTACTATTTGTAATCGGTGCAAGAGGGATACGAATGCATATGTTTTATATATTTTGTTGGAGAAAGGAGAAAATCATATATGTCTGAGGACACGAAAAAGGAAATTGTTAATTATGTTGCACCGCCTGTAACTGTCATGATTATGGGAATAGTAGTTGCACTGTTGGCACCGGTGGTGTATTTGATTGTCAGAAATGTGAGCGATGATAGTCTGAAGGGAATTATAGCGGGTTCTGTAACAGGTGTGATGGGGATTGTATTTTTTTGCCTGAGATTTGTCTACATGGCGGAGGGAATAAAGGCGATTCGGCATGCTGAAGCGAATGCAGGTGCCGTTTATCTTCAGGAAGATTTTAGAAAAGGTAAAAGATTTCTCTCGGGAAGGCTCATCTGCGGAGAACACTATCTTTTTGGAAAAGGTCAGGGAGTAGTTGTAAGACTTTCGGATATTTCAGAAATCATTCGTAAAACGCAGCGTAGTCATAATATGCCCGTTGCAGAAAATCTGATTGCAAAGCGGAAGGACGGTAAGAAAATAACAATATGTTCGATTACTCAGTTAGAGTTTAGGCATCCGCCGTACGCGGAGGTAATCGAGGAGATTATTAAAAACGTACCGGATATTCAATATATAGATAAAAGGTAAACATCACCTCACTCAAGCGCCTTGTATGGCAAAATTCTATCTGCGCAGAAAGTATATGTAATTGGGAAGTGACACACTAGTA
>CACXFV010000150.1 GCA_902767015.1 uncultured Lachnospiraceae bacterium
AGATACAGTTATTGCAAATGCGTAGCAGATTTATCCATTGATTCCTTAGGTGTCCCATAGTTGTGGGGCAGATGGATGTCAAGGGTTTCCACGAAGTGGAGCGCAGCTCCCTTGACATCCATCTGTCACACTGCTAAAATCGGAAAAAGGAAGCAAGGGTTACCCACTATTTTTGACGAATAACCGGTAAAAAGGCATTAAAGATAGACCTTTTGGCAAAAATAAAATAAGGATAAGTTGTCTGAAACTTGTTCCCTTATGGAAAGGAAAATGAATGGAAGATATTTTTGTTACAGAGTTTTTTGAACTGGATTCGGAATTTGAAGAATTGGGTGTATTTGATTCAATTATCAACAGAGACAGTCCGTTTTTTATTAATCTACTTCGACTTAAGGTAAATAAAACTCCGGAATTTCAAGAATCATATGAAGGAATCAATGATTTCTTTCGTATGATAATGTTGTTGCTAGACGGGTCAAATCGTAAAGGAGACAAACTTTATAAGGAAGCTTTGCGACGTTTTCATTTTCCGGGAGTAAGTGGAATAAATCTTGGCGTTTCAGAAACAGGAATAGATGCAGGCTTTGGACCTATCTTGTCAGAACAAGTTATTAGCGATGCCTATGATATAGTTAAATCTGGTTCAAAGCAGCCCGAGATTTTTCAATTGGTTGGTTTATTTGAAAAAAATGTTTCAGCTGACCGTTTGAGTGATATGATAGCTACTATTATCTTGCCGGATATAAGGAAATATACAATTGCGGTAAACAGAAAATTAAATATAAATGCTGAGAATTACCCTCATATTGAATTTAAAGAAGAAATTGCGATAAATCCATATAAGAAATGTGAGCTTCTTTATTTGCCGGAAGAAATTTTGCATGAAATACCAATAGCGGAGTCTTGGAACGATATTGATAGAGTTATTCATGAAAATCAAGCTATTCGAGATGAAGTAAATGAAGCTATTGGTAAAGAATGGCGAAAAATGTGTGCAGCAGACAAGAAAGATTATTTGAAAGAGCATATTTTTAAGGATTCAGAACGATGTGGCAGAATGATAGGTAATTATCGAACGCAGACGATAGAACCGTTTCAGGTTGACAGCAATGCAGAGTACTTAGTGTCAAGTACATTTAAGCAAATTAAAAAAGAAGGTATTTTTAATGTACTTGCCCACTCTGAAACCAGAGAATTGAGTAGTTGGGAAGCGACAATAGAAATGCTTTCACTATTTAGAGATTGGGTTGAGAATAATAAAGGCTGGGATGAAATATTATCAGCATCAACCAGTAGGAGAGAAAAATCTTTACAAAGACTTTTACATCTTTCTGGGAAATATTTTTGCACTCAAAATAACATAGATATGACTTTTGAAGCAAATGAAGGCCCGGGTCCGGTTGATTTAAAAATGAGCAGAGGAAATGATAAGACGATTGTTGAGATAAAACTTTCATCTAATGCAGATTATCTTCATGGATATGAGGAACAAATAGAGGAATATGCAAAAGCAGAAGGAACATCACAACGAGTATTTGTGTATGTGAAAGTTGGAAATCCGGGACGTGATAAAAGGATAACGGAGCTTCATGCGTTAAGATTGGCTAACGGGGATAATCCACCGGAATTATTCATTATTGACGCTCAAAAGCAGACATCGGCTAGTAAAAAGTAATATTATTTCAATTGTGCAGACGGTCTGCACAATTAGAAGGAGGCAGTATGCTAACAACATCAAATCAATATTTACAGGCAGTTCAAGAAATTAATGAATATGTTAATCAGGCAAAATATAGAGCGTCTGTTAGTGTAAACAGCGAGGTAATGAAAACTAATATATTTATTGGAAATGTCATTATTCGTAATTCTGAATGGGGAAATAAATTTATAGATAATTTATCTCAGGATATGCGTATGAGATTTCCCGGAACAAAGGGGTACTCTGTTCGTAATTTGAAATATATGAAAAAATTTGCACAGATTTTCACAGAAGATGATGTGGACGAGTATGGATTAGGAAAAATCACATGGAGTCATCATCAGGTGTTAATGAGTAAGGTGTCAAGTAAGGAAGAGTATATATGGTATTTGGAAAAAACGCTGGAGCATGGATGGTCTGTTGATGATTTGACATCTCAGGCAAAGAGCCAGCTGTATGAGAGACAGGCAGTTGCTAATAAGATTTCAAATTTTGAAAAACGATTACCGATGGAACAAAAGGCGATGGTGCTGGATACGATGAAAGACCCATATATGTTTGATTTCATCAATTATACGGAAGATATGTTGGAAACCGATATAGAAAATGAACTGGTAAGAAACGTGACCTCTTTATTGATGGAACTGGGAAAAGGTTTTGCTTTTATGGGACAGCAGTATCATCTTGAGGTTGGCGGTAAAGACTTTTATATTGACCTTCTGTTCTATAATACAAAGCTTAAGTGCTATGTGGCGATTGACCTAAAAACGGGTGAGTTTAAGCCGGAACAAGCAGGAAAAATGAATTTCTATCTATCGGCATTAGATGATTTAGTAAAGAGTCCGGATGATAATCCGTCTGTTGGGCTTATATTGTGTAGAGACGAGAATCGGACTATTGCAGAATATGCGTTAAGAGATATGTCAAAACCGATTGGCGTAAGTGAATATCATTTGTGTACAGATTTGCCTTTAAATCTGAAAAACACTTTGCCGGATGTAGAAGAAATTAGAAGTAGAATTGATATGAAAAAGTAATTTGTGCAGACGGTCTGCACAAATAGAGCAGAAGGTGATGAGATGGATTTACAAAACATTCAGGAACAGCTGAATACAGAGTTTGCCAAGGAAAGTACACGAATTATTTTCTGGTTTGATGATAAAGGCGAGTACGAAGATGAAGTGGCAGAATTATGTCTGGACAATGCAACACTTCATATCTTGGACGGAGCGAATTGGTTATATACCAAATGGCTGCTTCACGAACAGGATACAGAGGGTAAATATCTTGTGTATGCACCGTTTTCGAGACCAAGCGATGCAGAAAACCCGTTAGCGGATTTATATTATTATTCCGTTCCGTATTATACGGATCGTATATCGCAGATGTCACAGGAAATTGGTATCGACAATAGATTCAAAGAACATATGGCACAGTATGGCAACTTCTGGAAGAACAAGGTGCGTATTGAAAAATTCAAATCATTAGGTATTGACCATTTTAATGTCGAAATGATTGATATAGGCTTGATTGCTGTTCTGACAGAGGTAAAAATAGCCAATTTTGAAGAAATAGTAAGGCAGCTGTTGTTGACTGATGCTACTGAATATATCAAGGCATTGGAGAATAATAACCTGTTGGAGAGATTTTGGCAGTTATGTAACAAGTATTTTGGTTATGATGCAGAAAATCCAAACTTGGATGATTTGGCTGCTTGTATGGTAATTACATATGCTGCATCTGCACTAAAAACTTCTGTTCCGACAGTAATGAAAAGCTATGTGCTTAAAAAGAGAAATGATGTAGTGGTTTTTGTTCGCAATATCATGGATAATGTGTCGAATCGGATACATTATGACGAACTTGCAGAAAAAATTGATAAGTCTCTTCGTTTCACAGCTAAGATTAGTGATGAAATCAAAAAGGATTCCGGAAGCATTCAGTTAGTCGATATTTTTGCGTGCGATGCATTTAGCGGAATAGATGATATTCTGATTAACTGGTGTCTGGACAAGTTAAATGACGAGATTTTGGATGCACAGATAGATGGAATGAATATTGCACAAATTGCCGACCAGAGAATTTCAAAGGCATTCCATTATGGGGAAAAATATCAGAATGAGTATAAAGCAATCAAATATGCGTACTTGATGATGAAGTCAGTTTCCTTAATGGAATATACGAGCGATGTGGCTGTTTTAGTGCAGGATTATCAGAAGGAAACTTATCTGATTGATTCATATTACAGATGGTTCTATTACGCATACGACCAGATTGAAGAAAATGACAGATTTTCAGAAGCAAGATTGCGGGTAGAAAATATTTATTCCAATACTTATTTGCAGAAATTAGTTCCAAAGTGGAATGATGGATTGGATGATGAAACGGTTGCATCTATCGGACTGATAAAACAGGAAGATTTCTTTAAGCACTATTTACGAGCTTATGACGGAAAAGACAGAGTTATTGTTATTATTTCCGATGCATTGAGATATGAGTGTGCGAAGGAGCTTATGTCTAAGTTGGAACTGGATGAGAAGTGTGATGCAAGAATGGATGCCATGATAGGTGTGCTTCCTTCCATTACTTCTTTAGGCATGGCAAGTTTGTTGCCACATAAAGAACTATATGTCGATGCAGAAATGAATGTTACAGTAGACGGAAATTCATGTGGAGACATTGGTTCTCGTGATAAGGTCTTGAAAGTACAGAATGAAAATAATATTGCGGTTTCCTTTGATGAGATTTATAAGAATCGTGGGCGAGCTAAAGAACTCTTGCAGGAGAAAAACGTGGTATATGTTTATCATAATCAGGTGGATGCAAGAGGAGATAAGCAGGCAAGTGAAAATGAAGTGTTCAGAGCGTGCGAAGAAGCAATCAGAGAAATAGTAGAGTTGATACATCAGTTAACCGGAGACGTTTCAGCAACAAAGTATATTATTACAGCAGACCATGGATTTCTGTATAAAAGGGATAAATTGCAGGAGTTTGACAAGGTGTCTTTCCGTAAGGAAATATGCGAATATTCCAATAAAAGATTCCTTCTTACTACGGAGAAGGTAGACGAGCAGGGAATGTTATCTCGTGCAAGAGCATATTTGGACAAGGTGTATGTAACAACACCGATAGGCGCTGATATATTCAAGGTTCGGCGGTGGACAGAATTATGTTCATGGTGGTTCTTCGATACAGGAAATGCTTATTCCGGTTATTGAGGTTAAGACTGCAAAAGGTAAGATGAAAACGGATTTTGTAGATGTAATATTAACATCTGTATCAAGGAAGGTAACGAACCTTATTACCTATTTTGATTTTATACAGACAGAGAAAGTTACAGAGGTAATGAAAGCAAGAAATGTTATTGCTTATTTCGCAACAGAATCTGGAGAAAAGATTTCTTTTGACGTGCCGCTTGTAGCAAATAGCAGAGAAGATGCACCAGAGAAACGAGCATTCCATGAGAAGTTCACATTAAAGAGCAGAGAATATAAGTATGGAGATAAATATTATCTGCATTTGGTAGATGCAAATGATGAGAAGAATATCCTGCATAGCTATGAATTTATGATTGATATAGCTTTTGTGGATGATTTTGGATTTTAATGCAGAGAGGGTTAATTATGTTTGGGAAATGGAAGGAAATAAATGCAAATTCCAGCGAAGGGGAAATACAAGCAATGATAGATGAACTAATGCCATGTGTTGAATTATATGTAACACATCCAAAGCCTAGAGGATATGGTGGCGCATCTATAATCAATGATTGTACAAGTTCAATGTTATGTGGCTTTGAAGCCTTGGGCAGATGTGGAAGAATGGATGTTGTATCAGATATTCTTGATAAGTTAATAGTTGGGAAAGACCACTTGAAGGGTCCGGATTATTGTATGTGGATTTCGCATATACAGAGATGTGTAGATGGATTTCGTGGCACTGGGAATTTTGCAAAGGTATTCTCGTTAAATCCGGTGGCATTTCAAGTGTATTTTGAAAGCGAAAGGTCTATTCCAAATCAAATTGTGCGAATTGCGGAAGGCTTAAATGGTGCAGATGATATTTTGAAAAAACAATTTGAGCAAATGGCTATTGAGCATAAGGGAGCAATTTATGGTCTGCATGAGGCATTATATAAAAGGAATGATTTTGGATTTGATGATGATGGCGAAGAGGAAGAAAACTCAATTCTTAATGCAATAAAAAATATACAGTAGTGCATAGGAGAGGTGGTAATATGAGATTTGTAGATGAGTATGGAATTGATAAGATGTATAACGAATTGCAAAATTATATGAATACATTTACAAGAGATAGTCAGGTGTATGATGGTATTACCATTTCTGCTATGCATGATCCTAGTATAACGAATATTAAATTGTTGATAGTTTAAATATTTACTGCTTCATCGGGATCAATCTCATCCATTTTGTATGTCCAATGATAGACAATAGGTTCTGCATTGATTTCATCAAAGTAACGGTATATCCGTTCTGATAGTTCTTCCTTGGAATTGACACGAATACCCTTCAACATCTGCTTTGTCATTTTACTAAAGAA
>CACXFV010000151.1 GCA_902767015.1 uncultured Lachnospiraceae bacterium
AGTGGTGCTACGCCGAGGCTTTTTGACCTGTGCTATCGGAATAGCAGACCAGCCAAAGTGTCAGTTAATTAATATTCGTTGTACTAGCCCTTAATATCACTGGTACAGTGCGGACACTTAATCGCTGCAACCGGAATGGCACTCTTACAATATGGACAATCCTTTGTAGCAGGTGCTGCCGCTTCTTCCTCTTTCTTGCCTGCCTCTAAGAGTCTGTTCATTCCCTTCACAAGCAGAAATACGATAAATGCCAGTATAATAAAATTCAATACATCCGCAATAAACGTTCCCAAAAGAATGCTCTGACCTGTATTACCAAGCTTAATGGACAGATTGGCAACTTCGCTGTCATTCACGTTGCCAAAGCAGTTCAGAATCGGATTAATGATGTTCTCTGTCAGGGAGGTTACCAGTCCACTGAATGCACCACCGATTAACACACCGACTGCCATACTCATCACATTGCCCTTCAGCGCAAATTCTTTAAATTCGCCCAAAAAGCCGCCGACTTTTTTCTTGCCGTTTTTTGCTTTTTCTTTTACATCAGCCATTTTATTCTCTCCATTCCATTTGTATTAGATGGTGTATTCCACCATTTCTATTACAATAACATATCGCAAAGCAAATTACAACCGATTTTTCCTTGCAGCCTTTGGAATATATATTGCCATGTACTCTGCAAACAACTTAGTACACTTATTATTTTTTATTTGCAAATTCTGTATTGAGACAGTATACTATTAGCATAATATTTATTAGGGAATGTACTCTGCAGTTACTATATCGTAACATTTGCAAAGCATCGCCGGCTGCTTCACAGCAGACTTTGTTCATATCTGAACGATTACTATCAATTCATCAGAAAGGACTGGTATTATGAAAAAGAAATTACACGTCTTTTTGTCATTGTTATTAATTACCGTGGTCACCTGTACCTCCTGCCGGAGTGTTACGATTAAAAGTGCTCCGGATACCGAAACCACAACAGCCGAAGGCAAAACCGATGACACTGACAATAGCAGAAAAAAAGACAACAAAAAAGACAAGGACAATGACAAAACCACTGCATCAGCAAAAGAAGAACAGGAAAGATTTGACAAATTTACAGAAGATTTATTTAAAGACGTGGTATCCGAAAGCGTCTTATCCGTATATTCTGTTCTTGATTTTCCACAGGATTACGGCATTACTGATTATGAGTATACATTGGGCGAAATCTCCGAAGAGGAAAATGACAAATCTATTGAGGAAATGAAGAACTATATTGATACTCTCGAAGGCTTTGCGTATGACAGTCTGACAGAGGAACAGCAGCTTACCTACGATATTCTGATAACAGATTTCAGGGATTCCATCGAATTGGAGGAATACTACCTCTTTAATGATTATCTCTCACCTCTGTATGGTATTCCGTCATCGCTTCCCTCTTATCTGGGACAGTTTTCCTTTAATACAAAGCAAAATGTCGATGACTACATAGAGATTCTGAAGCTGATGCCGGATTGCTTTGATGAGTTACTGGACTTCCAGACTGAAAAAACAGATGCCGGAATGGGCATGCCGGATTTTGAACTTGAAGAAATTATTGACCAGTGCAATGAATTTACAGCGGATGTGAACCAGCATTTTCTGATTACCTCTTTCAATGAGCGTATCAATCAGATGACAGGCCTGTCAGACAGTGAAAAGAAAAACTACCAGACTACGAATGAGAATATTGTAAAAAATACCATTATTCCATTATATACAGATTTTGCCCAAAAAATGGAGGCTTTTAAGGGCAAAGCAGCGACAGAGGGCGGTCTGTGCAGTTATAAAGACGGCGATAAATATTATGAAATCCTTGTCCGCACGGAGACCGCCAGCGATATGTCGGTATCCGAAATTCAGGAAATGCTTGAGGATAAATTTGATAAAGACCTTGAAGACCTGACGCGCCTTTTGTACAAAGACAGTGACCTGTACGAAAAAATGGACCAATATTCTTTTGATACTTCTGATCCTGACAAGATACTGGAATACCTGTTGGAGAAGATACAGGATGATTTTCCTTCAGGCTATGAGACAAATTATACCTTAAATGAAGTTCCAAAATCTCTTGAGAAATACCAGAGTCCTGCTTACTACTATATTCCTTCTATTGATAACAATACTGTGAATAATATTTTCATTAATAAATATTCTGACTATGCAGATATGGATTTATATCCGGTTCTGGCACATGAGGCATTTCCGGGACATATGTATCAGACTACCTATTTTCAAAATACGAACCCGGATCCGATCCGTGCACTTTTACGATATACCGGCTACTTAGAGGGATGGGGATTATATTCGGAATTATACAGCTATGATCTGAGCGGTCAGGAAGAAAATGTTGCAGAATTTAACCGCACCATTAACTGTATCGCCTATGATATCTACTGCCTGTCAGATATCGGTATCAACTATGACGGATGGTCACGGGAGGACACTGTGGATTTTGTCACAAGTGCGGGCTATGATGAAGAGGCTGGTAACAGTGTCTATGAAGCGATGATTGAGAATCCCTGCTCCTACATGACTTATTACCTCGGCTATCTTGAATTTATGGATATGAAACAGACTGCCAGGGAGGAGCTGGGCAAAGAATTTGATGTGAAAGCATATCATCAATTTATATTGGAAACAGGACCGGCACAATTTGAAATTATCCATGACAGATTTGATACATGGCTGGAGCATCAAAAAAGTGTGTCCTAAATCACATGATTGCGGGTTACGGTTCACAGACTGATTAGCAGCCAATTGATTCCGACATGCATAACAGTTCAGCCGGAGAAAAGACTATTGTGATATACTCTTTTCTCCGGCTGAACTGCTGTTTATTCCGAGATTCAATGCACTGTGTCAACTCACTGCAACAGACTTTTGAACAAATTCCATGAATTGCTCTGCCGGTACCGGTTTTGAAAAATAGTACCCCTGAAAATAATCGCAGTGATAACTCTCTAATAACCGTCTCTGTTCATTAGTCTCTACGCCCTCCACCACAATCTTATAATTCATCTTCTGCATCATGCTGATAGTACTCTCTAAAAGCACCATGGCATTTTTGTCTTCTTCACTGGTCTTCGGATTCATTGCCCGCCAAAGAATACTTTTATCAATCTTAATGATATAGAAAGGCATGTCAATCATATAGGAATAATTGGAATACCCTGTACCGTAATCGTCAAGAGAAAATGAAAAACCTTTGTCCTTTAACTTTAACACCGTCTCCTTCAGCGCCTTCTGATTACTGGTAGCCGCTGATTCTGTTATCTCAAGATTGATACGCGATGTATCAAGTTCATATTTTTTCATAATTCTGTCAAA
>CACXFV010000152.1 GCA_902767015.1 uncultured Lachnospiraceae bacterium
GAGAAAATGTCAGGCAGAACAATAATATAGAGTTGCATAAAAATGATCATATTTCGGAGAAAACGGTATTCTTACATCCGGTAAAAATTCTCTTGACTTACATATTGGGTTCTTTATAATTCTTAATTAAGGAGTGATATATATGAAAAAGCGCACATTTGTGATTCTTTCCGTTATCTTAGTGTTGTCGTTCATCCAGTTTGCAATGGGTGAAAATATATTGCCAGACACGATTCCTGATGAGGTTGAAGAAGAGCTTCCTATGGATGCCTCATCTGAATATAATGTGTTGCCGGATGATGAGGCGGATAAGCCACTCCCACAAAAACTGCCTAATCCTGGTAGCTATTTTAGCAGGGAGACAGTAGTTAAACCTTTTAGTGAAAGTTATTCGATGTATGGGAAGCTTTTTGACTGTTATAAGTATCCATTAACTTCGAACAGCACGGAACAGATGGACGCATTCCGGAATGAATTGGATGCACGCAGAATTGAGTCCTATCCTGGAGTGATCGAAGGGCAAACCGCCTTAGTGATAACAGATGGTTCGCATACTGCTTACCTTTTTATCCGATACAAGGATAGAGATGAATACATGTTCATGGTGGAAAACGGCTTTGAAATGGATGAACAGGTCATTAATTCATACAAACTGGACAGAGGAGACGTGATCGTTTCCTTGCCTGATGGCGCTAAATTCGAGTATGAAAATAATAGTATGAAATTGGGGAAACTGTCTTATCAATACGCTGGATATGATAATTTTTTCGGCAGCTACGTTCAAACAGAGAAATATGGCCACTCCGATGTTTTGGTTTCAAATATCAATACTGATAAGGGAGATATCAAGCTGGAACTCCCCAAAGATGCTCAAGCAGGTTATTCTTATCGGGCAAATAAAGACAGCAATAGCAATGAGTTGAGAATTACATTTTGGGGTAACGTGTGCTTTGGAGGATCATCGTGCAGCAGTTTTGGGTCTAGTCTGTACTCTTCTTACTCCACCTATTATTATAATCAAATGAAGAGTGATAAGGATTATTTGGCCATTGATGTCAGCTACCGTGACAGCAGAGACATCATAGGAACAATTGAAGGCAGGTTCAAAGATGGCGAAACGGAATTCAAGATCGACTTTTGGCTGCCAATTGAGTGACAAATGATAAGAGGTGACAAATGCGTAGGATAGTTTTTGCATTCATTGTAGTTATTCTGTGTTCTAGACTGTGCTTAGGATTGTGCCTGGACCAAACACAGACGATACCAGATTATTCTGCATTCGTGTGGAATGGCGCAAACACGAATATATCAAAACGTTCATCATACAATGAAATTACCTACGTAATACCCTCTAAATCTAATGATGTTGAATCATATATCGAACTACTAATGTCAGGAAGAGGGTTCCAAAAAATAAACTATCGCCAGAAACAAAATGGTGATTTTATCCTGGCGCTTTCTAATCCATCCCTTGACCTGCCTGGTTTTCCTATACAAGTAGATCAGGAAAAGATTAATTGTTGCCATATTCTGCTTTCAGTTTCCCGTGATACGAAAAAAACTGATAACACTATTCTTGTCATGTGCCTTTGCCATGGACTTGAAGTTGTAGACACATTAGACCGCAGCGATGTGATCATGCCTCCTGCTACAAGCGCTCTAACAATTAATCCAGCTTCTACTGACGATCCACAAACCACAGGAGAACCTTGCTGGAAATGCCATGGTGAACGTAAACTAGAATGCGGAGTGTGTGAAGGGAGCGGTATACTAAAGATTTGGGTTTCCACCCCGGGCTATGGTGGGACGGGAACTGGGTACCATGGCTATGTAGAAAAGGACTGCACGAATTGTGAAAATGGATATGTGGATTGTCCGTATTGCCGGGGTACGGGTACCATCAAGTAACACGAGAAGGCTATTTTATAAATTTATATAATCACTCAATTTATAATAAATCAATGCTTTAACAGCAATAATTATATCGCAGTATTGCATTCTTTACCAATAAAAAATATTCTGAAATGGCAGGAAACATCCCGTTTACACCTGCCATTTTTTATTTTTTACACTTTCCGGAATCATCGTGTAATCATGAAGCTCATTTCTCTAGTACTGGCGGTGGCTATGGTCCTCGGAATGATGAGTGTTGCGTTCGCTAGTGGTTCTGCTACAGGCGGCACTGAGACCTATAAGATTACCATCGATAATACTGACAACACAACCGTTTCTATAGTAGGAAAAGCCTATTCGGCTTATAAGCTGTTTGACGTTACTTATTCTGGATCTGATGCTGAAGATCCGCATGCATATACTATTGACACCAATACAAATGGTGACGGAGCATGGGCATGGAATACTTTAATCGCTGGCGTTACTGCTGATACAAATGGAGTATATGATGTAACCAAATACGGACTGAAGTTTATTCCTACTGCTGCTGATCCCAAAGTATATCATCGCCCTGGCCCGTTCTATTACCTTTGATGAGTCGCTTGCGCCTTTCAGGGAGTCTCAGGTTTCCCCGATTATATCTTCCAAA
>CACXFV010000153.1 GCA_902767015.1 uncultured Lachnospiraceae bacterium
CATAATTGACCTCCATGAATTTTATTGATTAAGTCTATTATACCAAATACTGAAACTATCAACAACTTAATTTTCACTATACTAGTAGAAAGTGCAATGTCTGTAGCAAGATAAGAAGTGACCGAACTCTATTATATCACATCAGGTTTAGCTATTCTATGTCAAAATCGGAGGTATATATGGAAGAAATAGTAGAATTGATGAAATCCCGCCACAGTGTGCGTCAGTATCATGACAAAAAGATATCGGAGGATGTCAGAGAAACGCTTAACATGTATGCGGCAGAGCTGAATGAAAAAGGCGGGTTGCATATGCAGATTATTTATGATGAGCCGGAGTGCTTTAACTCGCGTATGGCGCATTACGGTAAGTTTGAAAACTGCAATAACTATATTGCGATGGTGGGAAAGAAAGCATATGATCTTGACGAGAGGTGCGATTTTTACGGTGAACTGCTTGTGCTCAAAGCACAGGAATTAGGACTCAACACCTGCTGGACCGCATTGACGCACGGAAAAAGCAAGGCGTTCCAAGTAAAATCAAATCTGCAACTAATGTAAGCAATATTTCAAGTGATTCTCCCGAATGGTTCAAGAACGGTATTGAGGCGGCACTGCTTGCCCCGACTGCAATCAATCAACAAAAATTCACTTTTAAGCTGGAGGGAAATAAGGTTACAGCTAAAGCAGGATTGATAGGCACCAATCTGAAAATTGACCTTGGCATTGTCAAGTGTCATTTTGAATTGGGTGCCGGGAAGGAAAACTTCGAGTGGGCATGAAAGTAATTGTTAAACAGCGGCTTCGGTATTGATTTTACATCGCACCCAAAAAGAACTGGCAGAGAAATCAGGTGTATCTATCCGAAGCATACAAAATTTTGAGACAGGAAAGGATATTCAACTTAGTAATTTTATTAAACTTTTAAGGGCGTTGGATTTGGCACGAAATTTAGAGATGCTGATTTCAATGTGAGTTATCAAGGCTTTATATATCAGATGGGACATGACTCCCATCTGATATACGCCCCGCCGGTAAGCACTATTATTTTGTCATCTCAATCGGTGCATCATAGAACACCCAGTCAAAATCTGCCACATCAATGGAGGCATTGCAGTAGCTGCAGACACCTTCTGTGATACGGTTGATATTAGCACCACAATTCGGGCATACGATGGCCTGGGCAGAAGCATTGACTTTTGTCAGGGCATTGACACTTTTATAAAGGGCATAGTGTCGTTTCTGCTTTGACTGTTTTATCTTCTTCTTAGGGTTCATTAAAAGCTGATCGTACACAATATCAAAATCAATAATCTGTATCTGATCCTTGACATGGTAGCCGGTAGGAATAATCTTCTTAAATGTCAGATCTACCACATAATAGTCGTCATATTCATTATTCTGCTTGATTTTTGTATAAAGTTCAGGAGACATAAATGGTTTGATATCACTCAGCTTCCAGTCTCTTGCCATCTCTAAGGTTCTGATGAGATAATATACTCTTTTGTTGAAAACCATCTGGGAGGCTTTCGGATCCTTTGCCTTCATTTCTTTCATATTGCTTAGTGCCTTCCAAGCCTATCTTATATAGAGAAGAGTGGCGAGAATGAATAGAATATCGATACCACTGATGATGAATCCGAGAATTTTGTTTTTTAGAATCATTTCTACTACGCTAAGTAATACAAATCCAACTATGGCAAAACTAATCAGGCGGGAACTTCCTGTACTGTCCGGTTCTATGCTGACATTGGAGGCGCTCCACTTCAGATTTTCCCAATCATAATGGGCACCACAGCTTGGACAATCAAAGAAATTGCCATGCTTCACAAGGGTATCACCACAGTTCATGCAACAGGTAATATCATTTTTTTCGTCGGCAATTACCATGTTAGTTTGATTAAACTGATCATAGGAATGATCAATCTCGACAGAGACTTCCTTGCGAATGCCCAGTTTTTTTAAGATATTGACGGTGTTCTGGGTAGAGTAGTACATAAAATCTGTGAGCATGCCGTTCATAGGCTGCATGTTAAAGGTGGAAAAAACCTTGTTGTAGGCTTTTATGAATTGGTCTCTGAAATCGGCAGGTATGCTGTTTTTTCCACTTCCTCTTTTTTCTACGGATTTGATAGAAATGCTGGAGAAACCGATATAGAGTACTCCGACGATGGCAATCAATAATGCGCCTAAAGTCAGAAAGACGAGAACCATCTCAGGTGATTTGAGTAAGTTCATTTTTTAACCTCCATTTTTATATAACTTTTGGTAATAACTTAGAAGCAGACATATATTATGATTAATTTTGTATAATGATATCATATCATTTTTTTTGTTCAATGTCATTTAGATAAAGTTTTTTATGATGAAAACAGTATATCATATGCTGTCATGCATTGAAAATACTGTTCAGTTAAGAAATG
>CACXFV010000154.1 GCA_902767015.1 uncultured Lachnospiraceae bacterium
CCTTCCCTTTCATATGCTGTACTGCCCTCCTTTCCACTGTCAGGCGCTTTTCACAGCCACTTTATCTTCACGCTTTCACTAACAATATCTGCTATTATTGTAACAGAATTCCCTGTCCCTTTCAAGAAACTCTTTTTACAAAAATAGTTTCCTCAAATTGTGCATTCCGACGGAAGTCTGCACTACTTTTTAGTTGACTTTATCCTTAAAATATTGTATCTTCCTATATAGTATTCTGATTAAAGCTGAAAATAGTATGGGTTCAACTGACCGCCGTTAGTAAAAATAGAAAGAAGGAAAATATAATTATGGAAATGCAGATGGAATTTATAAGGGAACTGCCGACTCCACAACAACTGAAGGAGCAGCATCCCATTACACTGGAAATGAGAAAACTAAAAGAAGAACGGGACAACGAAATCGCTGATATCTTTACCGGAAAGAGCGACAAGTTTATTTTGGTAATTGGTCCCTGCTCTGCTGATAATGAAGACGCTGTTGTCGATTATATGAACCGGCTCGCAGGTGTCCAGGAAAAAATCAAAGAGAAGATATTTATTATTCCAAGAGTATATACCAATAAACCGCGTACACTGGGAACAGGCTACAAAGGCATGCTGCACCAGCCAAACCCGGCAGGCACAGAGAATCTTCTGGCAGGTCTTATCGCCATCCGCAACATGCATATGCGTGTTGTCAAAGAAACAGGCTTTACCTGTGCCGAAGAAATGCTTTATCCTTCCAACCATCCTTATCTTTCTGACCTGCTCTCTTATGTAGCAGTAGGCGCCCGCTCTGTGGAAGATCAAGAGCACAGGCTTGTCGCCTCCGGTGTTGGGATTCCTGCCGGCATGAAGAATCCGCCAAGCGGAGATATCTCTGTCATGATGAACTCTATCACTGCCGCACAGCATGAACAGGAATTTATCTATCGCACATGGGAGGTAAAAACAAAAGGCAATCCTTTGGCGCATGCCATTATGAGAGGTTATATTGATGATCTTGGTCACAGCAAACCAAATTACCATTATGAGAATCTCCAGCTTGTATATGAGGAATACCAAAAGCGTGGATTAATGAACCCTGCTATTATCGTTGACACCAATCACGCTAATTCCAATAAGAAATTCTTAGAACAGATCAGAATCGCAAAAGATGTCATCCACAGCCGTAACGTATCTTCCGACATAAAGAACATCGTAAAAGGTCTCATGATTGAAAGCTATATTGAAGACGGTGCACAAAAAATCGGCGATGGCGTATATGGTAAATCTATAACTGACCCTTGTCTCGGTTGGGCAAAAACAGAGACATTACTGCTGCAGTTAGCGGAACTTTTATAACAACATGTTTCCTTTTATCACAGTGCAGCCTTCCTGCGCTATAAAAGCCATTACTTTACAGACTGATTTCTGTAAAGCAATGGCTTTTATTTTGTTTAAAACTCTGTTATTAGTTTTGCATCATATCTCGAAATCATCAGTGCATCTGCGATATCCACTGCACCATCCTGATTGACATCTGCCACCGCTAACTCTTCTTCACTCAATATTGTCAGCGCAGCGTCATATCTTGAAATCAGCAATGCATCTGCAATATCCACACTGCCATCAAAATTCACATCACCGATGACTCCGGTACTGTCTTTATTCACCTTTGTCGTGGTAATTGATACCGTTAAATCACTGCTAATCTTAGTGATCCGGTATAATCGGATATCCTGCTGTTACCGAATTTTCAGAACCCTGCCGGTATTCCAATAATCATCGAGTTAAAATACAACAAAGCGGCTGATAGTGCCATCAGCCAGAGCAAAGGCAGCCATTATCCCGATATTGTCAGGGATTATGAGAGAATCCTCCTTGTCGGCATCTCTTATGACAAGGATAGTCCGGATAAAAAGCATGCGTGTATGATTGAGGAATGGGTTAAATAATCAGAAAATAGGGATAGATTTGCGTGATGGTGTGAATGACAAGCAAGATTATGCGTTTTTTTATATGATATGACAGTTTTGAATTTCACAGATTCAATACTTCTCCATCTTTCATTTCATATACTACATCACAAAGATAATCAATATCATCTTTATAATGCGAAGCAATCAATACAATTCTGTCATTTTTTTTATATTCAAGAATAATTTCACGTATTTTTTTTACTGATAAATCATCTATAGCATTTAAAGGCTCATCCAATATTAAAATTTTAGGTTCATCCATAATGGCCATTGCGATTGCAACTTTTTGTTTCATACCTAACGAATAATTCTTAACTTTCTTCTTTTCTTTTGGCTGCAATCCCACAAGTTCAAGTGACTTTATTATTTTATCTTTATCTACTTTTCCACCATATGAACTTATAAATTTCAAATTATTGTAGGCAGAATAATAAGGTATTAGATTCGGTCTTTCAATAATGAATCCCACATCCTTCATAAATCCCTTTTGAATCTCTCCATCAACAATAATCTCCCCGGAAGTTTTATTCATAAGTCCCAATAACAATTTAAATAATACTGTTTTCCCAGAGCCATTCTGACCAATTATCCCATATATTTTTCCTGAATCAAACTTCAAGTTGATATTCTTAACAAGACATTTTCCATCTGCAACTTTACATAAATTATTAACCTCTATATGCATATTAGTAACCTGTCCTTTCCAGTAAAATTCTTTTAAATATCCTTA
>CACXFV010000155.1 GCA_902767015.1 uncultured Lachnospiraceae bacterium
AAATGTCACGTCATCTCCCGACTCTGCCTTAACCTTCTCCGCCTTAAAGATATCATCTCTCCATATCGTGGTCAGTGTCAAAGCGAAAACCAGCACAAAAGCCAAAACCCGATGAATCCTTTTAGAAATCTTCATTTTTCTTCACTCCTTTTCTTTTATTTTTATATATCTTTACTCACCTTCAAATAGTAGTAGTTCTTACCATTTAAGATTCCATGCATGTGCACTGAAAATATTGTGAGGAATATTGAAATTAATACGATGATACCTGTGTCAACCCCAAACAGCAATTCGCCTATCGCAAGCAGCATGCTGCATACCATGATGACATCAGTAATCATTGCCTCCTTGTTCCTGAAAAAACTAAACATCCCTATTCTGCCCGGTCTTTTCACTTTGCTTTCTTCATCGGTGTCATAAAGCCCCTGTTCGACGCCATATCCCAATTGCAATGCCTTCTTTCTGAATACAGAAGCAAGCAATACTAACAGATAGGTAAGCAACAGTCCTGCCCAAAAGACCCCTCCCACGATATACATGGGTACATCATTCTCCTGATGATTAGCGATATCTGTCGCCCTGACTACAAAAAAGGTTGCACCACTTCCTATCAGACAGGTTATGATAGACAGATACACACACATTCTGCACTTTTTAAAATAATTCAATTGAATCTACTCCTTCCCTTTTTCCATTATCTCAACGCACACAAAGCCTGCGTCTGTCTTCACTGCCATATATATTTTTCAGCAGCCTTCTCCAGACTCAAGCCGGTATGATGAATCATATTACCTCTTCTGTGTGTATGTGAACATCACGTTTTACAATTTCAAATTTCCTGTTATTATTAAGTTTTCCAATCATTCCCTGATTCAAAACAGTAGTTGCTCCCGCATTCAGTACTGTGGTCAATTCTCCATTCAATACTGTGGTCTCATTCTGCCCTAGAACGGTGGTTGCATTCACATCACCCGGTGCTGCAGGAGCTGCTCCCTGTGTTACCGTCTTCCCTGTTCCTGTATATTCTCCCTTCATCTGTTCGGTTCTTGCAAATTCCTCCGAGCTTCCGAATTCACCAGTTTCAAAGGAGCCTGTGTTGCTGTAAACAGAATTTGCTGAATTGTACTTTGAAAGTCTTCCTGTCTGGAAACTTTCCTCCTCCAGTTTCTTGATATCCCTCTTGGCCGCTTTTCCTGAACGAATCAGGAATATTCTCCTTATATCAAAAACAAAAAACAGTAATATTGATAACAGGAAAAATACTATCGTCAATACCAAAAATACAAAATATAATGTGTTTAATGTATTTAAGCTCATACTTTCTTTCCTTTCCTAACTCTGATTTTATATCACCTTTTACCGTCAACAGGAATTGGTCTGCACTTGTCATTCCTGCAATACTATTTTTTGTTTCTCTGATTATCTTCCTGATATGTCTGTTCAGCCGGATTGCTGACAGAAGATTTATCAATCTCTTTTTGCATCTGTTTGATGTTGTTCTTCAAATTTTCCAAATCTCTGTCCAAATCTGCCGAAGTAGAACTGTTTAACATCTTCGTTGATTCTTCCAGCTTTTTAATATTCTCCAGATAGCCTCTGACCACCGTCAGCTTTGATACCATCTCATCATAGCTGATGCCATTCGCATAAAAATTACTCTTGTACATTTCCACATATTGATAGAACGTTTCATACACTTTTACGGCAAGCGTCCTGTCGCTTGTGGCATCATACTCATCATCTATCAATTGATTCAAATCATCCCAGAACTGGTTAAAACTAACCTGAGTCTCACCGTCTAACCGGATATCTTCTCCCAGACCTCCGGAATATCTGCATATGCCGTATAAGGTCTGTGCCCTTTTCCTTTCCTTGTCAGTAAGTGTTTTTCCATCCTTGGCATTAGAATAGTATTCTCCCGCTGCCGCTCTTCCGATTTCCGGTGAAGAATAGAGATAATAATAGGCATTTCCCAGATTATACATTAATTTATAATAGGACTCTGAATCTGAGCTCTTCAGACTGTTTTTATGACTGGTGGTCAATATCTGCTTTAGTCTGTTACTCTCATCAGCCTCAAATACATTGTCTTCCAAAATCACATCATTGACAAGTTCCAGGTATGCCTCCCCTCTGTCCGGAGACAACTCAATCGCTTTTTCATAATTATCCCATGCCACGGAAAAGTTCTTGCCATTGGTGGCATCCTGTGCCTGCTCAATATAGGAATCGTAGGTACTGTCCTTCTTATTATTGGAGGCAAACTTAAATCCAACCGTTCCTATCAGACATACACCACACATAATGGCTGAACCTAAGAACATACGCCATTTCTTCTGATATTCTTTTTTTGCCTCAGATTCTAAGTCCTTGTAGTGCTCCAACGCATACATTAACTCTGCACAGGACTGATACCTGTCTGCCGGATTTCGCTGTGTACACTTTGTAATAATCTCCTCTAGTCCCGAGGACAGTCTCGGATTCCACTGACGAATCGGATACATCTCATACGGCGGTTCTGCCGGATTATGTCCCGTGACTAAGTGATACATTGTTGCCCCCAGACAATAGATATCCGTCCTGCCATCTGTCTGTCCCATTCCTCCGAACTGTTCCGGCGCTGCATATCCCTGTGTTCCAAGACATGTGGTGTCCGCCACACTTGCCGACTTAAATTCTCTCGCCGTACCAAAGTCGATTAATGTCACGTTGCCATCCGGCTTCAGCATAACATTGGAAGGTTTCATATCTCTGTAGACGATAGGTTTCTCACGTGAATGCAGATAGCCCAACACGTCACAGAGCTGCTTTGCCCACTCGATAACATCCTCCTGTGACTGCGCCCCCTGATGTTTTAACACACTGCTTAATGATTTTCCTTCAATGTAATCCATCACAATCAGAAATGTGCCTTCACCATCGATGACATCAATGATACTTGGCAAATGAGGATGGTTCAGTTTTTTAAGCATATCCGTTTCCGCTATCAGCCCCTGCTTTACAACTTCAAAATTGCTGACACCATCTTTACGAACTTCTTTGATTGCCCACTGTTTGTTCGCTCTCTCATTCATCGCAAGATAGACAACACTCATTCCACCTTGACCAATTTTATTTAATATCTTATATTTTCCATCTACGATTGAACCTATCTCCAGCATATTTAACCTCTTTTCTGCGCTGCAACAATGACCTTAGAACTTCTTTGTATTTTCTATCCTTTAATCTGCACGAACCAGTACAACTGATATATTGTCCTGCTCTTTTCTATATTTATTAAGCTCTGTAAAGTACTTAATATTTTCTTTCATCTGTGCCTCGTTCGGTACTGCAGCCGGATTGAGATATTGGTAAAATTCTTCCGGTGTAATCAGATGTCTGTATCCATCCGAGCACAACAGGAATAATTCACCCGAACCTACTTTACCGATATAGAAATCCGGAACGATATATTCGCTTGCGCCAACACACTGAAGCAAAACGCTTCTCTGGGGATGGTGCTCTGCCTCCTCCGGTGTAAGCCGTCCCATATCCATCTCTCTCTGTACGAATGTCTGGTCTTTTGTAATTTGCTCAAAGGAATCTTTGATGTGATAACATCTGGAATCGCCAATATTCAGACAATAGTATGTGTTATTCGCAATCACAAGCGCCACTACTGTTGTTCCAAGATTGACACCAATCCCTCTTCCATATGAACTGATCTTTGAATTCATGGTATAGATAACACTTTCCATGCTTCTCTTTAACATATCTGCGGACAGTCCACTGTAATAAAGCTCAGAAAAATCATTCTCGAACCATTTTTCATATGCCTTGATGACTGCCGCACTGGCAACCTCGCCTTTCGCAAGGCCGCCCATGCCGTCACATACAACAGCAAACAGAACTTTTCCCATCTCAGTCTCCGCTACCATGACAAGTAGAGAATCCTGATTTGTTTTTTTCTTGATTCCTACATCCGTATGTACTGCTGTTAAAAATTCCATATATTCTCCTATTACTTCCGTTATTCATTATCAAATATTATCGTTTTATCAGACAAATACTGATAGTCCGATGTTATGACTGTACCTGAAATTCATCATCTGCCAATTTAAATCTGTCACCAACCGATAATCTTACTTCCTGATTCTGAGACAATTTGGTTCCATTGACAAAGGTTCCATTTGTCGCACCCATATCTATGATAAATAACTGACCATTCCGGTTAACCAGTTTTGCGTGAACACGGCTGACGGAATTGTTATCAGAAATACAGTAATCAACTCTTCTTCTCTCTTTTCCAATCAAGAATTCCGGTCTGTTGACAACAATCTTTTCGCCATTTTTTATTCTGACTAACGTCTTGGCACCTGCGGCAGCTCCTCCACCCAAAACAGTTGTCTCTCCCGCGCCTTCATTTAATACAGTTGTTTCTCCTGCACCCTCATTTCCGTAATTCGGTGCATTGCTGTACTGTGGTGCTCTTGGCGGCTGAGGTGCCATTCCCTGCGGTCCCATTCCCGATGGAGATACAGGGCGCTGCTGCGGCATCGGTCTCTGTGGAACTGCCTGTGCTGCTTTTTTCTTCTTTCCACCGAGAGCAATAATCAATATGATGATGATAATGATTACTACGACAATCACTGCCACCACTGCTATGAACATTGTCTTGCTTAATCCTAGAATTTTTCCTTCTTCCTCGTCTTCTTCCTCGTCATCCATATGAGCCGGCACCGGCTTGTCTACAACCTGTTCTGTTGTTTCAGGTTCAGTTATTTCCTGTTCCTGTGTTGTAGCAGGTTCCGTATCCGGTTCTTCCGTTGTCTGTGGGGCTACAGAAGGTGTATCAAAACCGCTTGGCGTGTACTCAATACCCATGTCATCAAGAATTGCTGTTATTTCACTAATGGCTACAGAATAATTATTTACGACATTAAGCGTATTATCCATAACGGTTGCTCTGTTCATGGCCACAACAACACCAGATGAATTAACCAGAGGTCCCCCTGAATATCCGCTGGACAGCATTGCACTATGCTGCACATATTTAACGCCATCAGACTCATTCATTTTAGTTACTCTTCCATCTTCTACCGTAACATCCTCATAGGTGTATGTATTCTGATTTTGGAATGCTGCAACAGTATCTGGGAATCCCAATGCATATACCTGCTGTGTCTCTGAGACTTCGTCTGTATTTAACGCTAATACTTTTCTATTGTTAATCGGCTGTTCCAGTCTTAAAATGGCAAAATCAGAAATCTCACTTTCCTGAATGAGCTTTGCGTCTAATGTCACATCATTTCTGATAACAACCTTGTACTTGATATTGCTTGCGTCATAATTAGGATATTTCTGTTTTACATATTGTTCCTGTTCTGATCCTTCATAAACATGTACCACATGGTGACAGGTAACAATTGTGTCATCATTAATCAAGAAAGCAGAACCGCCGCCAATATAATCCGAATCACCATTCTTGTCCTCATACCAGAGCCTGATCTGCAATACACCGCTTCTGGCATCCTTAACATCTCTGTTAACCTCATCAGCAAATGCCGGAACTAACATCAGCATAAGCATTGTCACCGACAGTAGGAACATTTTTAATAAGTTTTTCCTTTTTTTCATACCTTACCTCTTTCTGCACTATTTCTTTTTTTCTCATCTGTGATTATAGTGCTACACAGACCTTTCCTTCATCACTCAACACTTGGTGTACCCCTTATCGCATATGAATCTCCTCTCTAGTTTTAATCTTACTAACTATCCAACTCATATACACATAATATATTATTCTGGCAAAAATATATTAATTTCTGATAAAAGGACTATTTTTTCGACAAATGACATTCATCTGCTGTCATTTCATCAAAATATCCGGTAGTTCAGATGATGAATTTCGTCAAAATACACTATAATTAATTAAAATTCGACACTATAGATATATACGAAAATAGCTATTTTTGCAACGTGTGACGGATATGTTTCTTTTTCGGACAGTCTTGTCACATATATGTTTCTGCCAAAAAATGGACAAAAAAATTATTAATTTTTCTATTCAAAATCAGTTTCATAAGATTTTATGATATTTTTTAATACGACAAGGGAACTATTTTTATCCAGACAGATATGGGAATTCATCATATATGTATTGTAATTACTCATATGTCTTGAAATACCAGGCGAATCTATCACTGCCATTGCATCCACATTTTTATCCTTGCAATGCAGGTAATTGGTAATACAGATTATTTTTTCCGACCAGCCAAATATGTAAATATTGTCGCTTGCTAAGTATTGATTGCTTTTCAACATATGAATTTCACTTTCACTATTTTCATAATATTCCAATGCACTCTTAAGAATTTCTATTTTAATATCCGGGGTAAACTTCAGATTAAAATATCCACCTTCATTTTTTGTTTCATCACTCTCCATAAAATGACGGATAGAATTAATATTAAAATACATCGATGTTTTTGAATTTCTAATCTTACGGTAAAACATATCTAATGTCTCTATCATAAAATCTCTATCCAAATACTCCAGTGGCATGATTTGCCTCAGCAAATCTTTTGTATAAAACTTTGAAACGTTGATTCTATTCGATATCTCAAAAAAGTCATCTATTGCACTAATGTTTCTATCCAAAACGACAGAACTGTACATATCCGCATTTAGATTTTGAAGAAAGCTTTCCCGTCCGGATACGATTTTTTCAAATTTAAGGCTGATTTTTCTCATCAATTCCGTATCCACACTTTCAACAAATGCCCTCCCATCATCTGTGATAAGTGTTATCTTGCTTCCGGTGATAATATAATACGGAAAAATAGTATCCTCCATTTTCTGCACATCTGAACTAACCATACTTTTATATACGTTATAACCATACGATGCAAATTCTGTCGCCGTCAGAAAATTTTCTATCTGAGTCAATTCTGCCTCATGATCAAATTGACTATTGACAACATATTTAAAATTTTCATTATTTCTGATATTCGTTTCATTTAAAATAATCAGTATCATATTTTTGATATGCTTCCAGTTTGACGGAATTTTAATATATAGTATTGGGTTATGTCCATTAATCCGGGATTGTTCAATTTCAGAAAGTATTGTCTTGCATATACTTACAGCCAAGGCTCTTTCATTATCTCCAATTTCTGCGCCACTATGATCTAATAAATATTCATCAATACAGAACTCTTTATCCTGCTTCTCCTTAATATAATCTGATAATTCTTTTGTTTCTGATAATCGTGACTTAATATATGAGATGATATGGTATTCTTTTTGACCAAAGTAATCTAAAGCAAAATTTTCATATAGATACCATAAGCTGGTACTCTCGACATAATTTGCCAGTATATTATACAAAGACATAAAATTTTTAAAATCTATATGTCTTTCACCGGAAACAATTTTTTGAAGCCATGTTCTTCCACATTGGATATCTCTTGCAAGACTATAAACAGACAAGTTATTAGATTTAATTATGCCTCCTAATAATGATGAAAAATCTGACATGCATTCTACCCCCTTAATCTCTTTTAATTTAAATCAGCTGCCATTATTAGAATATTTTTTAAACAATCGTAATTATTTTACAAATTATTCCATTTTCTTGCAATATGTGACAGTTCTGCTTTATTTTTGAACAGTGTTGTCACATACGATTTTAAGCCAAAAATGCCAAAAAAATTTTTTTGACTGTGTTATCCATTCCGGAAAAAGCAAAATAACTCCTCATCAGATAGATATAATAGGACTATCAGGAAACTAAAAAATAGAGCCACCAAACAATTATTCGGTCAATAAATGCAATTAAAAATGGGTAATCCGTATGTTACGAGATATATTAAGCAAATTACTGAAA
>CACXFV010000156.1 GCA_902767015.1 uncultured Lachnospiraceae bacterium
CTATCTGAAAAAATATGTGAATACCATGCCGAAAAACGATGTGACGGGCTTCTGCAAAAATCATGCGGTCAATGCCCTTCTGAATTACTATGCCGAAAGTGCAAAGGCAGAGCAGGTTTCCCTTCATTTTGTGATTGACATCCCGGATTCCTGCAAGATAGATGACACCGACCTGTGCAACATCATCGGCAACCTCCTTGAAAATGCCATTGCCGCCTGCGGCGATGTGCCGGAGGAAAAGCGTTTCATCAATCTGTATATCGAAACCCCTGAAAAGAACGAATACCTCTATATCACCATGAGCAATTCTTTTAATGGAAAGGTGCGGATGGCAAAGGAACGGTATCTCTCCACCCGCCACAGCGGGAATGGCATTGGACTTTCGTCCATTGCTTCCATAGCAGAGAAGAATGGCGGTTCGGCAAGGTTTTATCATGCGGGGAATGTATTTAATGCGGATATTGCGATGAAGATTGTGGGGAACAGCGAGAATTGAATGAAATGTATAAAAAGAAAAAAAGCGTCTGCTGGTTCACTTTGACGTGAACGGGCAGACAGTTTGATTTGGAACATTGTTATACCTTTTGCGGTGAAAGGAGTGCGAGGACGTATTCTTTTGTGACGTGGAATTTAGCAATTATTTTTTCAATAATATCTTCATCTGATGCGCCACAATCCCTATATGCTTCAATCGCACCAAAAATCTTCATTTTTCTATTGTTGTCATCCATAGCTTCACACATGTCGATTGATACCTCCTTTTCATCAATTTCAAGACCGAGATTGACCACCCTGTTAAGAAATACCGCTGTATTTCTGTCTATCTTTCTATGATTGGTTTCTTCTATTACCTCGACTGCTCTGGCTTTTTGATATTTCAAGACCTTCATCGCAAGTCCCAGATCAGTACCAAACTTATCAAAATCATTATCTTTGATATAAGCAGGTGCTATCAGGTTTATCGGATAGTTGGGCACAAACTTTAAGAGGTCTTTATTCTGCACATCCAACATATCATGCAAATCTAACGGTCCATCCCATTCATCTGCCGACAGGAATACCGTAGCAGTAATGATCGGAATCAGTCTGTCGCCCTTGCGAAAGCCTGACAAAAACTCCTCACTTGTGAGCTTAATCTTCAAAGTCTCACCATCCACATACAAATCTCCCTGCGAGTTATCTTTCTTTTTATAAGAATTTCTTGCCTCCTCAACCTGCCTTGCATACCCAAGCATATCATACAAGCCCTTTTTAATTGGCATCGCATAATGCACCTTGTCTTGCAGCTCTGCACCAAGCATCACATAGACCGCTGTATCGTCCATCATGGCTGACCATAATTTCAACAGATCACGGTATTTCTGAACCGGAATCCTTGCGCCATTACCATAAGGAATGGCAATCTCCGTCGTATCTAACTGTTTTAATTTATCAGGCTGCATTACGGATTTGCCATCATACAGCAAAAAATTGAACATATCCGCAAAGAAAAGGTTATTGGAGAAATACTGCTGTCTACGCTCCGCTCCGGTCCGTGCTAAACGCACATCCACTGGATGTGCAGCACCCCTCTGTATCTATAACGCCCATGTATCACACTCCTTACACGCATACTTTCTCAAATACATTGTATCATCTAATTTTGACTTTTACAAGCAGGGGAACGTGTTTTTTACATTTTTCCATGCACCGCCTAAACCTACATAATAAGAAGCATACCCATGACCGCAAGGCATATCCCCACTGTCACATAACCTTCCTTCGTAATCAGTCGGTATCGTTTCAGGCTGCTTTTCTCTGCCAGATTCACCCTGTTCTTTCTGAAAAATACAATAAGAAGAATCACAAATCCTATAATACCTGCTATCATAAAAGCTGCAACTGCCCACTCCGGTATCCGTTCAGGACTTGCATAGGACAGCAGAACATTGACGGAATTAAAAATCAGGTGCATGACTACCGTATAGGTCAGATTCCCCGTTGCGATACGCACAAGGGCAAAGATACAGCCAAAGAAAAAGCCATACAGCACCGAACCGAGTGAGAAATGCAGGAGTGCAAAGAAGATACTGCTGATCAGCACCGCCGCCCCTGTTTCAATCTTTAAGTATTCCCCAAGCACTACACCACGAAAAACATATTCCTCCACGACTGCCGGAACGATGGCAAAGGCGGTAAGGGCAAGCCACAGAGGGTATTTTGCCACATCCTCCACTGTATCTGCACCTGATGTGCTGAACAATCCGGCAAGGGCATTTAAGAGCATTGCAACAGGAATCCCACAGACCGTCAAGCCTGCTGAGAATAGGAGCATCTTTGCCTTTGGCTTTTCTATCGGTATAGCAAGCTCCTTCTTATGCTTTCCTGCAAGGAACAGGGCAAAGAGAAAGGTCATGAAGTAAATCGCCATCTGTGCCCCTACTGTCCCGAAGAATGGCATGGTAAATATCCCCGCCACTTCAAATAAAATGCAGGAGAAAAAGCAGAGGTTGGCTCTCCTTATCCCCTTGTACTGCTCCGTTGCCCTCCATATCCGTCCATTTTGTAAGCGTATTCTTATCCGTTCTATCGCTTCTGTCATCGTATCTGCTCCTTTCTGTGTTTTTACAAGAACAGAATAACACAGATTTGTACTCAAAAATTTTAGTCCAAGATTTAATTATTTTCTTGGGTTAAAAACGACCATAGCATCTGTCCAACATACATATCAGCATATCTCCGATTATCTGTCTGCTTATAGTAGTGTTCATTGAAATATTCTACATACGCATCATTGATATCTTCTAATTCTCCTGCTGTTACCGGAAAAACAGATGGATTATCCGTTTTAATTGCTTCTAAACGCTGTTCTAACGACATTACTTCAAGTCTAGCCTCCGCAAGTTTTTTCTCATAATAATTAACAATTGCAACCTTACCATCCATCTCACCATCTTCAATCTTCTTCGCCCAGTTTTTCCACTCGGAAGCTCCTTTTGAATAGGTATTTGTCGTATATTCTTCCTGTTCTGATGATATGTACCACGATTTTATCATTCTATAATACTCAGCTCTTGCGGCGTTTACATCAGATGATTCATTACTGATTATTTCATACTGTAATTCTTTCTTATAACCACTCATCTTTAAGGCAACATACTTTATCATCTCCGCAATACCAATATCCAAGCCGATATTTTCGGTATTAATACTAGGTTTCTGCTTAATGTTCATATTAAAAGGATTGGGGAATACACCAAATTGTGCAATCCAAGGCATAGCCTGTACTAACTTATTATTTATATATTCCATGTACGTCATTTTATCCAGCTGAATTGCAAGCGCTTGGCAGAGTTTTCCTATATTCTCTCGGGCTTGTTCCATGTGCGTTGTTGTAAATAAAGTCACACCGTTTACAACTCGTTCAGCCCATATCACAAGGCACTTCGTAGTGAAGTGACTCTGACAAGATTTATATATTAGCCCACGTAACTCTGCCGGAAGATTATCAACATCTTCTAATAAAGCTCTGTAAAAATCACAAATCTGCGTCACTGTAACATTATCTCTGTTTGCATTCTTTCTACTGGAAGGGTTCTTATCCCAATTCCTAATCAAAATCGCTAGTAATTCTGCGCAAACAACAGGATAGTAATTTTCGCCGCCCACCTCAATATCTGGGTCCATTTTAAATAAATCAGGATTAATATTATATCTTTCAAAAACCTTATCTCTTTTGTTTTCAAACGTGCTACTGGCCTTCATTCCACATAATTCTACCATCTCTGAAGTTGAATAGTCAGCCAACCTTCTTTTTTCCTGCTTTGCCATTAATTTTTCCTCCCATTAAAAACGAAAGCGGAGCCTTAAAGCTTCGCTTCGTCAGATTATTACTCACTAAGTAATGCACATTCAATAGCCTTAATCGCTACATCTCTAAGACTATGTATCAATTCAATTATCACCGTCTCGGTCATTATTATTCCCTCCTAACGTATCAGATTTCAACACTCTTAAAGAATCCGCAAAGGTAGATAATGCAGCCATCACACCCGGTGGAATAAAGACATCGTTTTTATCCGTCTTGCTCTCATATAAACCTGCAAAACGTTCTTTAGGGATATCAAGTATCTCCGAAAGTGTAACCCACAACTGCTTATCAGGATCACATACCCCTCGTTCCCACTTTGATACAGCTTGCGGAGTAACATGAAGTTCTTCTGCAAGCATCGCC
>CACXFV010000157.1 GCA_902767015.1 uncultured Lachnospiraceae bacterium
AAACGAATATCCAAAACGAATATCCAACCTTCAACTTACGACTATCATACACAGGTGACAGTTCTCCATGGCATTCATAAACATGCGGAATCGTTATAAACTACTTGTCTGCATATTGGTATAAACACTCATAATTTCATCATACTTAAAACCTTTTCTTAATAAAGATGCAACTATTTTACTCAGGTTATTCTTATCTTTTTTATCAAAATCGTACTTTTTCTTATAAAACTCCTTCTTAATCAGATTTTCCTGTTTTAATCTGTACTCCTCATCATCTCTGCAGTATGCCTCAAAACTTTTGCTTATTACAGCTTTATCAATCCCCTTTGATATAAGCACACTGTAAATTCGTTTCTCACTCTTTGAGGACATGTTATATTTAATATAATTTTCAGCAAATCGGCTGTCACTTAGATATCCCATTGTTTCATATTCATCTATTACTCTGTCGATTATCATAGCCGGATAATAATTCTGTCTGAGCCTCACTTTCAAATCATGAATTGTCTTATCCGACCTGCCGAGAATGTATGCTGTTCTCTCTCTGCATCTTTTCAATATAATCTTAAGAATATCCACATACATGCTATTCTCAAGCTCATTTCCCTTTTCAATTCCAAATCTTCTGATCTCTGACCTGTAAAGTGCAAATGCAGGCTCTTCATCCAGATAAATAAGACTTTTTTTTGAATCAAGCTTTTTTATTTCGGTAACCAACATCATTCATTATTCTCTTTCTCCTGCTTCTGGGCTGTACTCTTCACACTCTTCTTACTCGTATCATCTGCATTATCTGCCAAGGTATCCGCACCGCTTTCTGAAGCCTCCTCTTTATCAGAAACACCCAGCGAAAACTTCTCTCGCACTGCCTGATCCACCTCCGCCATCATCTCCGGATTATTGAGCAGTGTCAGCTTCGCATTTTCTCTTCCCTGTCCGATTTTCTCTCCTTTGTAGGAATACCACGCACCACTCTTATTAATAATATTATTCTCTGCTGCCAGATCCAGAATATCTCCTTCTCTTGATATTCCCTTGCCAAACATAATATCAAACTCTGCTTCCTTAAACGGAGGTGCCACCTTGTTCTTCACTACTTTCACTTTAACCCTGTTACCAATTACCTCTCCCCCCTGTTTAATGGCCTCTACTCTTCTGACATCTAATCTGATGCTGGAATAAAACTTAAGGGCACGACCGCCTGTCGTTGTCTCCGGATTACCAAACATCACGCCCACTTTCTCACGGAGCTGATTGATAAAGACTACAATGCAGTTCGACTTACTGGTAATAGCCGTCAGTTTTCTTAATGCCTGTGACATAAGTCTTGCATGAAGACCTACATGTGAATCACCCATATCTCCCTCAATCTCTGCCTTAGGAACTAATGCTGCTACCGAATCTATAATAATAATATCTACTGCGCCGGAACGGACAAAGGTCTCGGTTATCTCAAGTGCCTGTTCACCAAAATCCGGCTGCGAAATATACAGATTATCAATGTCAACTCCTATCGCCCTTGCATATATAGGATCGAGTGCATGCTCTGCGTCTATAAATCCGGCTATCCCTCCGCGCTTCTGCACTTCCGCTATCATATGTAGTGCAACGGTAGTTTTTCCACTCGATTCCGGACCATATATCTCAACAATTCTACCTTTTGGGACACCTCCCAAACCAAGTGCAACATCAAGACTTAAAGCACCTGTAGGAATAGTCTCTATGTTCATTGCCGCCTTAGGATCACCAAGCTTCATAACGGAACCTTTACCATGGTCCTTCTCTATCTGTGATATCGCTGCTTCTAATGCCTTTAATTTATCGTTATTATCCATATTCAATACCCAATGCCATTCGTAATTCTACGTTCCTGCCTTCTCACAATATCCGACTGTAAATATGGCAGTATGCATATTCCTTTCTATAATAATTATGATTAAAATGATGATAACCTCTTTATCTCATCTCACGAACACTTGTTCGTTGTGTACTAATAATACTGTATAACTCACAATTTGTCAATACACTATTATTAACTTTTAACAGCTGCCTGCGAACAGTACCAATAGACTACTGTTCAGCTAAGCAACAGTTAAACTTGAATAAACGCTTATTCTATTATTTCCCTTCTTATCTTGTTATGAATGGGCTTTTATGATTATTTATGGTGTCAATCAATTATCCTATATTGTCTATTATAATCCCGGAAATAAATTTGTCAATAGGTTAATTAATATAATATTAATATGACATATGTAATCAAAAATAATAAATCACATATCGCACCAATGTAACCCAAAACATATCACATACAACAAAAGTATTTACCCCAAAATCATCTTACAAAAATATCACACACGAAGTATTCCATAAAAAACAGGCTTGAATTTATACCTTCAAGCCCAACTATTTATAATACCTTTTTATTTTTCACCCGTAATGTACCACAGCACAGGCATAAAAACGCAAAAGTCATCGGCAGATTACAAGTTACGCCAAAAATAACACAGAGCAATTTTTAACAGCCGGATGACATATTGCCTTGATTTCAGCAAAAAAACAAAAAATAAAACAAATGACCGAAAATATCCCAGCAGGTTCTGATTGGCAAATTGTGTCCAATTCTTAATACCGCCTGCCGTAAAACAGTCAAACATATTATCCACAATTATTTTTCTCTCCTCCAATGATATTTCTGCCAGCCATGCTTCAATAATGCATTGCCTCCATTTAGAAAAATAACTCATTTTTTCCTCTACCAGCGTTCCCTCACTGATAATCCAGTTATCCATATAGTGCTGAAAAAAACCTCTTTTACTTGTTTTAATCACCTTAATGTTGGTATCATTATTAAATAAAAGACCAATGATGGTATGCTTAGGAACGATTTTTATCGTCTTGTTCCCAATAAGAGCATACCTGGATTCTTCCAATAAATTTTCACAGATTCCCGGACCATCATTATTATAGATTGCCGTGATATCCTGCTTCAGCTCATCATGGCACATAACCGAACTGTACACTGCCAATAATCCGCCTTTCGAGTGCCCTCCGATGATATTACATTTTCCCCTGTCTATTACCTTTTCCAGATATTTGACAGCAAGTCTCTGGGAAAGTGTAACCCTATAGGCGATGGAAAAATCCTCTTTCCATCCATGCATAGTTCCATCCGTTCCCCTGAAAGCGATATAATTCATCGTATCATTAAGCCTGATTTTGAGTGCCGCAAACTGGATATGTTCTCCATCAGAAATACTGACATAATGGGATAGTTTGCAATTTCTGAATCTTTTAGATGCCGCCATGTAACCAAATAATTTTACAGGATGTACTAAAAATCTGCCCATAATGGTACGTTGCCTGCTCTCCCCCTTAAATTTATCAAACGCCTCACGAACACTGATTTCACTGCCATCTTCTGCAACAATATCGTCAAGGTTATAATAGACAAATTCAGAAAGAACAAGATTATCCACATCATTAAACGGCATAGTCTCAAAAGTATTGTCTCTGTTTTTTATCACATAAGTCACAAAATTATCTTTCATAATTCTCTCCGTTTCGGAGCAATTGATGTATTTTTCCGCCATATTCCACTTGCTCAAATGGTATCCCCAGTTGTAAAAGCATCTCTTCCAGCTTTTTCTCCAAAACCGTCGTATTGCCGTTATTGGTCAGACTAAGCCGTAAGGTATCCCGATAGGAAATAACCGCACAGTTATACTGCGTTTGGTATCTCGTACTCAGCAAAAAGTCAACTTCGTCGATATACGAAGTCATATCCTCCGGAAATGTAGCTACCCCAAAATTCGACAATGTCATACACGTTTTTCCCCCTGTCACCTTATATGCCGACTGCACCAGTGTCCGTTTAAACCGAAGAGGGAGCTTGGCAAAAAGTATATTATTTTGAAGTTTTTCATTTCTATATATCTGATTTTCCAGATATTTTCTACTTTTCTGCCATTTTATCTGTTTTTGAAGCTCCGGCAGGATATCCTCAAGACAGCCATTTCCAAAATTCTTTATGACAGGTGTTACATAGAGAGAAAAATTTCTCAATGTTTTTTCAGAAAATATGCTTCTTAAATTGACGGCAACCATCATGGCAATTTTCCGCTTATCATTTTGCTTTTCGAGGCGCATATGATATACTGCCAAAAATAGGATTCCGGTCAGCAACTCTGTCACAGAGCAGCGATATTGGCGTGTCACATTTTTTATTTTCTTCACACTCATACTATATGTCACTGTCCGATTCCCTACTCTGACATATCTGTATGGAAAATGATAATACTGTCCCAGTTTTACGTTAAATACACCATAATGAAAAATACCATGCTTTGGATAACAGTCCTGCCATATATTTTTTCTGTTCAATACGATATCATTTCTCTGTACTTCAGACGGATACCGATAGTGGAGATATCTGTTGATTAGTGCCTTCATAAAAGTAAAGGCACCAACTGCATCCGTCAATCCATGAAAAAATTCTACTGCAATCTGATTATCACGAAAGAGCACCTGTATGGCATATTGGCTGATATTTCGAAAAGTGACTGACTTCAATAATTCATAGCGGTCAGCATGAATCTTCAAGCCCTTTTTAACCGGCTTGATTCTGTAAAATAACCGGGACGGCGTAAGTCTTGCACCTATCAGCGGAAATTCAGGAAGAACCTCATCTGCTGCCCGCTGCAGAATTTTGGTATCAACCTTTTCCCTCAGTGTCACAGACAATCTGAAATTATTAATATTTTTATCATTCATCATATAGGAATGAATCACTCCGGTATGGTCTGGTGTATACATAATGTTTCCTCTCAAGCACAACGATTCACACATTCAAAAAGATGGCTGTCTACAGTATGATACTGTGACAGCCGTATAAGTTTTCGTCTGAATCATGAAGCGTAAACTGTTAGTAACCGGTTTATTCTCCTGCCTTACCTGTAATAATCCAAGGCGCCGGCTGTGTATTATAGGTGTGCTTACTGGTAAGCTTTGATACCGTAATCTGCATAATCTCAGAATCCCATATTCCCAACTCAGCGCACAGCTTAGGCATTGCTGCTGCCACAATAAAATCCAGTGTATAGATTACAAACTCCATATTCGGGTTCAGCTTCAAAAGACATTTCATCTCCTGCTCCATACTGGCAGAAGCCACCAGCATCGTGACATCAGGTACCGGCAGTCCCTTCATTGTCTCCTCATCCACATGGTCAATGATTGTCACATTGTTGAGACCAAACTGACCAACATTATCCTCCAGCGTTCTTCTGTCTCTCGAATTATATTCTACTGCAATAACGGTTCCCTCTCCATCAAGAATGGCAGCCTCTACTGCTATGGACTCTCCCGATATCACACAGATGTTCTTTCCGTCATTAATCTGCATCTTTGACAAGATAACGGTTCTAATCTCTGAACCCACATAACGTACGGAACCATAGGCAAGCTCTCTGTTATCTATTCCAAATTTAATCGTAGTTCTCGCATTAGGATTGAGAACCAACATTCCGGCTGATGCATTGATGCCTCTGTCAATCATATCAGCTACTTTGCTCTCTTTAATAGGACCTGTCGGCTCGCTTCCGTCATTATAGATAACCTTACATTCTCCCAATCCTGCACTGAACATACGATAAAATATGTCATCATGTCCTGCCTCGGTAAAAACCAACACACTCCTGTGGGCCTCCACTGCCGGAATCAAATTCTTGTTTTTCTTTGTAATATCCAATATTTTGACATGCTCTAAATCGACCTCTGTATTATCCGAAAAATACTGTAGCCATGCCAATACATGAGAATTATTAAAAATACCGTTCTCCATCTGTAAATTCCCCTTTCTGTAGTATCTAAAAGCTTGGTTCTGAATTGCTATTTTTATTCTATCACACTTAATGCAAAATTGCATTCATGTTTTATAACTTATTTCCACAATATGGACAAAAACCTATCTTACTGTTAATCTTTGCACCACACTTACTGCAGTTTTTCTGTTCCTCAACAATAACCTCGCCATTATAAACATAACTGTTATTGCCTCTTTCATTTCCCGCATCATAATAGCTTCCCTGTCCGTTGTAGGAATATCCTTCCCCTGTATTCTGCGTTGTCCCCTCACCGCCAAAGCCTTCATTATCATATCCACCGTTATTATAATAATTCCGGTTTCCGCTTTGTCCGTTATAATAGTTTGGATTCCCGTTCTGTCCGTTATAATAATTCTGATTGTTATACGGATTGTTATAATAATGATTGCCATAGTTACTACCATAGTTATTGTTGCTTCCGAATTTAATAATCAAAAGCAGACCTATTACTCCCGTTATGCCAAAAAATCCCAGCAACGCGTAAACACCATTCTTATCATATTTTTTTGCAATAAGATAGCACACAACAATAAACAGTACTCTCATAAACAGGCTGAATACACTTATCAACAAATCAACATTCATTGACATCACCTTTCCTTTCAAACAGATTTTTATCACTTCAATATTTTATTCTCCAGCGCCAACAACTTTTCATGAAAATAATCAATTCTATTCAGTCCTGCCGACCACAGGTACACCTGATCCACATATCCAAGTTCCTCTAATGAAAGCCATGCCACACCTACAATGCTCTGCTCCTCTTGTGAAAGCTCCGGATCGGTGCCTTTACCCGGCACAGCATCTTCATCTATTTCCACCAGATAAGTATGCACCTCACCTCTGTTCTCCGGTTTATACTGCACAGACAATTTTCTGATTATCCTGCCTTCCACCAGACTTTCTTCCTTTAATTCCCTTAGTGCTGCCTGCTCACAGCTTTCTCCCTGTTCAATTCCTCCTCCCGGCAGACAATAAAACTCTCTTCCAAGCATCTTATGCTTTACCATCAATATTTTATCATATCTCACCACTAAAGCCTGAACTCTGTCTCTTCTCGTCGTCTGTTCCATGCTAATCTCCCTTCCAAAACATTTCACAACAGGTTACTCCATAAAACTGATATTCATATCAACACCACCGGTAATACCATCAATGCTGCCATTTTCACTGTACTGCCACATCGTAATTTTATATGGAAAATATAGGTCTTCATCATAGTAAGCAAACCATTTATCATATTTCTCCAGCTTAGCCATATCAAGTGACATCGTATACCATTTCAGGTTGGCATAAATTCCCGGTGTATAGCCTGCCTTTCTGACATGCTCACAAAATGCTATTGCAATCTCTGTTCTCTCTCCCACGCTGAGTGAATCTGTTCTTTCTGCATCATTCGGTATGTCCTCGGTGTCAAAATAAACCGGGTAGGTGATATCGTAATCTTTAATCATATTAAGCACAAACTCAGCTTCCTCCACCGCCTCTTCAATGGTAATCGCCTCAGAGAAAAAATACACACCTACCTTAATACCTGCCTTTAATGCTCCTTCGATATTTTTCTTCGCATACTCGTCCTCCACCATGGCTCCTGTGCCATAGCCTCTGTAGCCTACTCTGACAATGGCATATTCCACACCACTTTTTTTCACTTTATCCCAGTCAATATTCTCTTGAAATCTGGATACATCGATGCCCTTATGAGAACAAACCTTATCATTCTCTACATAGGTAATCTCACCATTATCAGCCTTTTTAATCTTATTATTATCAATATCATTCTTCTCGATAGAATCAATAATCGGGATAAACATGTATCTGTTACCATGAAATACCACTATCTCCTCCGGAAATATCTTTCTGAGCATCTTAAGTGTTCCCTCATTATTGGTCATATAGCTTTTAATCAAAGGCTTTAAATCAGCAGCAGTATATTCTTCTTTAATAAAATAATTCTTATCTGTATCAATGATTACCGTTCCATCTTCGCCTCCATCTGATGCCAAAGATGATAATTCGGATTTTGAAGCACTCACCGCCTCACTCGCCCCAATTCCGGTAACGGCACTGCCTGACACCTTATCATCCTTTCTTTTACCATAATAAAGTCCGATACACATCACGCATGCTGTTATCGCCGCCACAGTCACTACCGCAGAATATATCTTTAAAAATCCAGATGTCTTCCTTTTTTCAGGCTTCGGTGCAATATCCTGTCCGCCATCAAATACCTGCTTCAGATATTGCATATCCATATCCCTCTTAATCTCTTCAGAAATATCACTCTTGATATCCGTATAAATCTCCTTTTTCATATTGCTGTATATATCAGCCTTTATATTCTCGTATAAATCATTCTCATATAAATCATTCTCATATAAGTCTTTTTCATATAAATTATTTTCATCATATGTACCATTATCCCGATAGTTATCACTTTTCATATTGACATTCCTCTTCTTAAGCCACTCGTATTCCTTTATTATACCTGTAAACTATCCTATAGGCAATAGTCTGTTACTCATTCTCAATCTCATCAAGAATATTTTTGAATTTTTCAGTAGCATCAGCAATTTTCTCTTTGTCATACCCATCCAGTGCTCTTGAAAATTCTGTAATAGCCCTGTCCAAAATGGTTCGATTATAGCCAAGTGTTTCCTCATAGAGACGCTCTCCTCTAAAAAGAAGTCTTTTGTTAACCTCCTCATCTCTCGGAAGAATTTTGAGATAGCTCAGCTCTTCAAATCGCTTTTCAATTTCCTCCTTTGTCATATCGCTGTCCTCACGTTGTATGATCAGCTTCTTTTCTTCATTGGTAGAAACCACCTTTACAATAACCTCAAGAATAGAATTAATATCATAGGTGTATGTCACTTCTACACTTTCCTCTCCAGCCTTTGCTTTGGGAATGGTAACATTAATTTCACCGAGGTACAGATTATTCTTTGCAAACCGGCTCTCACCCTGCAGCACCTTGACTCTTACCTTTGTCTGATTGTCTGACGAGGTATATAAAGTCTCACGTCTGCTCACCGGAATGACTGTGTTTCTCTCTATTATAGGGCAAAAATGACCACTCTCCTTCGTATTCTCATCTATATCCACTACCACTTCTGTTCCAAGGGTAAACGGACACACATCCGTCAGCACGACCTCCTTTAGCATTTCGTTCCTGTCTTTTATCGCTGCCTGCATCGCCGCCCCCAACGCAACCACCTCATCAGGATTCAGAGAAATATTCGGAAACTTGCCAAACAGTCTTCCCACAAACTTTCTGACAAGTGGGAGCTTTGTGGCGCCCCCCACCATAATAACCTCGTCAATCTGTGAAAGCTTTATACCGGCATCCTTTAAACTTCTCTCTACCGGTCTTTGAATCTTGTCAAATAAGCTACTGCATTCTTTTTTATATTCTTCAATGGACAGTGACATTTCAACTACTTTGTCACCTATGGTACATTTCATAACTGAGGTATTACTTTCAGAAAACTGCTCTTTACATATATTGGCCTGCTTTCTAATATGTGCAAGCTCCTTATCTGACAGCTTGTTCTCATCAATTTCATTTTTCTCAATAAACAGCTTATAAATGACATCCGTAAAATCCTCACCGCCAAGATAATTGTCACCTGCTACTGCCCGCACCTCCATAATATTATGGTACAACTCAAGAATAGAAACATCAAATGTTCCACCACCCAGATCAAACACCAGAAATCTGGTATTAGCCTCTTTTTGGGTAATACCGTATGCCACTGCCGCGGCTGTCGGTTCATTGATAATCCTGTCTACTTTAAATCCCGCCAGTTCGCCTGCACGCTTTGTCGCTTTTCTCTGACTGTCATTAAAATAGGCCGGAACACTGATGACCGCCTCTGAAATCTCACAACCCAAATAGGCTTGTGCATCCTCTTTCAATGCTTTTAAGATAAATGAGGCAATCTCCTCCGCTTTGTACTTTTTTCCCTGCAAAATAAATTCTTTTTCTGTCCCCATAGCTCTTTTAAATACTTCAACCGTACTGTCGGGATACTTGATTTTTCTCTCTCTCGCAGTTTTTCCGACATATACTGTATTATTCTCATCCATGCTGACAACAGACGGGGTAAGATTTTCGCCGAGACGATTTTTAATTATTTTCGCCTCACCATTTTCATAATAAGCCACAAGACTGTTTGTCGTACCTAAGTCAATTCCTATCGTCATCTTTTACACCTCCTGCATATTGCCAATGTCCTTTTATTACCACTGCAATTTTAATTGTTATTCTTCATCCGTATTCTCTCATACTCTATTTTGTACATGGCATCTGCCTTGCAAAGCTCTTTTGCCTTCTCATAATATTTTGATGCTTCCTGAAGATTTCCCATTAATTCTAAAAGCACTGCTTTTGTAAATACTGCTTCACTACACTGTTTAGAATCACAATATTGACATTTCTTTATAACCATTGCCTGTTCTAACAACTTCATGGCAGCAGCAAAGTCTCCCTTTTCCATGCATACCGCCGCCTTTCTGACTAAGATATATGGTCTGTTATTAATTGTCTTACGGCTCTCAAAAGAAACTATCTCGTCTTCCAGTTTTTTCACTATCGCCTGCATATTTGGCTGATTATATTTAATTTTATCATATTCTTTGTCCCGTAACTCAAACAGAAATCTTAACAGAACAACATCCCAGCCATCCTCACTATTCAGATTTTTCGTCAAATAATGATCTATCAGAATCCTTAAATCTGTTTTTGTAAAATCCTTTTTAAAATAACTTCCAAATATTCCACCATGTCCGTTTGACTTATGATTACTTTTGTATAACCTGATAAATATATGATATAGCTCCAGCTTCCACATATCTGCATTCTGTCTTCCCTCTTCCGGTCCGGTATAAATCTCTTCAATGATTTTTGATGCTTCCTCTATTCTTCCCATCAGGATATAGCACTTGCAGATTTTGTGTATTTCTTTATACTTAGCATATTGAATATTTTTCCTTTTCAGGCTTTCTATGTACAGACGATAACCGTCAAGCGCCTCCTGGTAGTTACCGCACATCTCAAAAACACGTGCAAAATTATTATTCGGCTCCTTTGCCCTGTCTCTGTACTCTCTTGCATTCTCCAACGCTTTTTCTTCGTCGCCGATTCTCGTATAGGCTGTTGCCAGCAAATGATAAATGTATAGCTTTGGTTCTGGATATGTCTTTTCAAGAGCCGTCTGATAGTACTCTATTCCTTTTTCCTCCTGCTCATCATACACATACACATCACCCATAGCAGTATATGCAAACACAGCCATCTCGCTATCTGCATCCAAGTCAATACATTTTTTATAATCCCTTATGGCCTCCTCAAATTGATTCATATTGGCATAAGCATAGCCTCTGTCATAATAAATTCTGGCATCCGGCATGATTTTCAACTGCCTTGTATAATATTCAACTTCCTTTTCATATTCTTTTAAAACGCCGTAAATCTCGCCAAGCCTTGCATTAACGCTCAAATGATAGGGTTTTTCTTCACTGAGCTTATTGAGACATTCCATTGCTTCCTTGTACTCTCTTCTGTGTTTTAACAACATTGCTTTCGTATATAATGCATCCTCAGACACCGGATTATACTCTAGCGCTCTGTTGATATAGTCAAATGCCTTTTTTTCCTCCTGCTCTTTATAATAGATAATGGCTGCCTCATAATAGAGTCTGGAGAGAAATTTATTCTTTCTTAATTTGCTGATATCGGCATCATGCTCCGTGGAACTCTCTGACATCTTTTCAAGTATCTTCTTTTCTTCATCCTCAATCAATCTTTGTATTACCTTCAGTGCTTCTTTTCGTTCTCCCCGCTCTGCCGCTATGACGGCCTCCTGCATATCAATTTCTTCATATTTGACATCATTCTCTTTCAAATACTTAAGAACCTTCTCGGCCTCGTCATATTCATCAATTCTCATGTAACACTTTATTTTTTCCATATAAATCTTAAGATCATAGGGCTCAATTCTGATGGCATTCTCATACTCTGCTGCAGCATCCCTGATATATCCCATCTCATAAAGTGCCTGTGCCCTGAAGATATGTCCCTCTACGGAGTTGGCATCACAACGGAAGATATCATCACATACTGCCATGACATCTTCATATTTTTTCCTCCTGAATAAAATCCTTGCTTTGTATTCATATACATCAATGTCATTTATTCCCGTGGCAAGCGCCTTCTTCAGATATTCCTCTATCTCCTCATCGCTTTTACCCAGCCCACACAATGCATAAGCGGTATACAAATAGGAATAGACTAATCCTTTCCGTAAATGGGTTGTCTCCTCTGTTCCATCCTCCTTCAGATTCTCTGTACCTTGAATCCATTTCTCAAGATATGGCATTGCCTTCTCATACGCTTCGTCATAGATGTAGCAGCAACCCATGATATGATTATACTCTATCAGATTATTGTTACTTTCCCCAGGGTTTACCTTTTTCAGTATATTCATGGCATTTTCTGTCTTTAATAACTGATATTGGTTCTTTGCATACCGGATTGCCTTGTCTGCATTGTCCGGGTCTTCCTTATATTCTTTTTCGTATTTTTCACTTAAATTTTCAACACAGTCATTAATCTTCTGACCGATATAATTGGTCTTATGAAGGTCAAAAGTCTTATCATATGCCTTTCTGGCTTCCTCATATCTCTCTGCGGCAAAATATACCTCACCGAGTTCAAAATTCACTTCATAATAGTCCGGCTCCATATCAAGTATCTGCCTGTAATATTCTACTGCCTTATCAAATTCTTTCTCCATGGCATACAAAATACCTGAATAGCGCAGCACTTGAATATCCTTAGGATACTGTTCTAACAAAAAACCCATTAAAAGCTCTGCTTTTTTGTAATCTTTTGCAGCTATATAATAGCGCACCTCACATATATCTCTGTAAGGATGATATATACGAAGCTCGTCCATTTTATCAATACATTCCCTGACCTCATCATTCTTTCCTGCTGAAGCGCAGTTGTATGCCCGATTGCATAGCATCAGATAATCGTCATACTTTGTCCCGCCTTTGCTCTTAAGCCTGTCCAAATCTACAAATTCCCTGTATTGAATGTTATCTATCACACCCCTGTCGATATATTCCACCGGAAATTTTTCATAAAGCTCCTCTTTGTATTCTGTGAGCATAAATTTATGATCTAATAAAATCCATACCTTCTGAGGCAGATAGTTGTGGTCCATCAGATAACGAAGTAAGGCATCTCTTGCCGCTGTTTTCGTATCCAACGAAAAACATACATCATCCTCCAGTAGCTTTTCCCAATTATCTATATCCTTTCTCTTATTGATATCACTGTATACTGCATCAATCTGTGCAAGCCACCTTCCTATCGGTGTGTCCTCGAACTGACTTCCTGCATCTTCTTCACTTTTCTCTTTATCCACATCCTCCGGGGCATCTGCCAGATGCATTGCATCATCATATGCCTGGCGAAGCTCCATAAATCCTTTCTGATCATCCTCCGGATTAACTAAAACCAGTCTGCTTCTATAGGCATCTCTTATGACATTCTTATCTTTTGTCTTTTCTATTCCGAGTATTTTCCAAATATCCATATCGTATCCTCTCGCTTACTTCCATCAAACTCACAGGATGATGAACGACAATATTAGTTATCATCTATATTACAAATTATTTTTTTATTATAATCTAATTGATTTCTAATTACAACTTGTTTTCTAAATCATCTTTTTCGCAAATACAGCAAGCATCCATTCAGCATAGCAACTCCTCCATGGCGGTTTTGTTACCAAGTTATTGCTTTTTAATCAAAAAATGCGACCTATAAAACGCCAACTCTGATTTTTATATTTTATCACAGTTTAGAATATAAATAAAGAGACTCTCTTCCTGCAAAGCACAATATAATCATGCTATGTTACCATTCACAGACAATGTCAGTAACTTAAGCAGATATCCGTCAGACAGTTGAGCCTATATTGGGTTGTGTGGGCTGATATAAAGTTTCATATTAACACAGAATAACCGCTATTTAGGTGGGTATCATTTAATAAAATTGGATTTTGATATTAACAATAATGTAGAGATACCCGAACTTGTACTGGGTAAAAAGAACTATGGCAATTTGTGTTCTGTAACTAATTTTACAAATCTGTCATATGAATATTATCTCAATAAAGCAAATTAAAGATGAATATGAAAATAAAATTTAAAATTATTGAAGCTTAAATAAATCTTATCAATCATTATAGGGAATGTCTCAATATGACATTCCCTATTTTTACGATTTTATATAACACACTTACTTCTTTATAATATACAAAATATACTTATATGCTTTTGAATACTATAAATTTTCTAAAAATGAAACCATTGAAAATAAAGCATTTCAAAAAGCTAGCAACGGGAATCGAACCCGTGACCTCTTCACTACCAATGAAGTGCGCTACCTACTGTGCCATGCCAGCTTATGGATAACAGCTTCAAACTATTTTCCAATCACAGATACTACTATACCTAATTTCTTTGTTTTTGTCAACTACTATTTTCCATCCTAAAAACTGGTATAAAGCTCCCTTTTCATTAATTCAAAACCGCAGTTACTAAAAAGGAAAGAGACCGGCTTGGCAGATAACATATTTCTGCCAAGCCAGTCTCTTTCTTATAAGTCTGCTTCGCGCTTAATCCATCGCGCCTCCCAGTGTAACCTCCACTTCTTTTTCAACATATTCCTTATCTTTTAAGTATTGCACTGTCAATGTAACCTTTGTTCCCTTTTCATAATACTCCAGTCTCTCCTGAAGTTCTTCCATAGATTCTACATCCTCGCCATTGACGGCAGTGATAATATCTGACTTTTCAATACCTGCTTTATCAGCCGCACCATTCTCAATTACCTCTACGACAAGAACACCTACAGGCGCATTATATGCCGCTGATAATTCTTCTGTCACATCTCTGCCATAGATATTAACATATCCTTTTTTACTGGCATCTACCTTAGTAAGCGTTTCTCTATTCATCAAATCTTCAATAATATCTTTTACTTCTGAAACCGGTATGGCAAATCCCATTCCCTCTACAGAAGAAGAAGAATACTTTGCCGCATTGATTCCAATTACCTCGCCGTTGATATTCAGTAATGCACCACCGCTGTTACCCGGATTAATAGCCGCATCGGTCTGTATCAGCGTCATTGTCCGATCCTCGTATGAAAACTCTCTGTCAAGGGCACTGACAACACCTGTGGTAACGGACTGCCCATATCCCAGTGCATTTCCTATGGCAATGGTTCCCTCGCCAACCTTTAAGGCATCAGAATCCCCCAGTGTTGCTATCTTGATTGCATCAAGGGTAGAATCCTTGATATCAGACAGTTTAATAGATACTACCGCCAAATCATTGGCAGAATTAGTTCCTTTCACATAGGCATCAACTGTCTCATCATCAATAAACTGCACCTGAAGTGTATCCGCATCCTCCACAACATGATTATTCGTCACAACAAGTAATTCTGTATCATTCTGACCAATAATAATACCGGAACCTGCACCTGTCTGCTCCTGATATCCTCCATCATCAAAGCCGTAGAAGCCAAACCAGTTGCTATATCCCGACTGAACCATCTGCGTGCTTGTGATAGCAACAATAGACGGCATCACATTCTCTACAACCTGTGATACATCTGCTACAATTGTCTGGCCGTTATCTGCTTTCGATATGGAAGTCTGCAACGCAGCCGCTGTGCCGGCAGAAGAAGATGTAGTGGTCGGTGCAATTTTCATATTGATTCTGTCCGACGCACTGTTATTCTGATGAAACATACCAAGGGCATCCCCTGTCACATACATGGTTCCCAATGCGATAACACCAAAAACTGCTGCACCTGCCACAAATCTCACCGTCTTAAATACAATACCATGTCCATTGCCGGCACTATTCTGTTTTCTCGCCATTTTTCTTTCATTTTTCTTAGCCTGCTTCGCCATCCGTTTCTCGAATTTAGCCTTCTCGAACTCTGCCTGCTGTCTTGCATACCTTTGCTGCTCTGTCTCGGCAGAATAAATATGACCTAAATAACCGTTTGTATCATTGGACGGTTCTAAATAACTATTATTCATATGGGCATTACCCGATAAATTATTCTCCCCTTCCTCACCGGTTTGCAAATTTTTGTTTTCCATTTGTTCATTATATTCTTCTGACATAATAACTACCTCCTTGTTGCTTTCGCTAATTATTATTTGTATTTATGTATTTGTTATTATGTATCATATCAGCTATTTGTGTTTAAATTGTGTTTTGACAGTGAAAAAAAAGTGTCTCTTTGCGGTTTTACAACAAAAAAAGGCCCGAAAGCCTTTTTTTGTCATTACCATTATTTTCATTAACGATAGCCGTAATCATAAGCGTTATAATTGTCATCATTATCACTGTTATAGCGACTGTCATTATCGTCATTGTCATAGCGGCTGTCATCATCATCGCTTTCAATATCGTTATGATATCCGTAATCATCCTCTCTATCCTCTGCAAGCTTCACCGTTGGAATACCGGTATATGTCTCCAGGTAGTCGCTGATATTATTAACCGTATCGCTCGGTAAATAATTCTTTTCATCAAACAAAAACTCATGAAGCTTTGTAACATTATACGACAAGCCCTGAGCAACCACCATACTTGCACCATTGATGGTCGGAGTATCACAGGTAAATGGAAATCCCTCACTTCCCGAAAGTGAGAAATCAATCAATGTAGGAATCAAATCCATTACTTCATCAAAAGAAAGACTGGTTCCTATAATCTTTTCATCCTCGGTATTATAGTTCAGTATCGTATTAGCGATGTTAAGAACCTGTCCTACACCTGCGTCCTTCGCCTTGGCAACAAGCTTCTTGATGACTGAACGCTGCCTTGCCGTTCTACCCATATCATTGTTATACACGGTTCCATCTTCATCATAAAATGCCACATACCTGATACGGCAATATGCCGTAGCCTGAAGTCCCGTCAGATGTACATTCTCCCCCCATTCTGATAAATCAGGTGTATCCATTCCCGTTATCAGTCTTGTCTCTGTCAAATAACCGTTCACATAAAACTGTTCATCAGAAGTCAGATTAACCTCTATTCCTCCCAATGCATCAATAATATTGGCAATACCGTTAAAATTCACGACTACATAATCTGTTATATTCAAATCAAGATTTGTATTTAACATATTAATCGCACACTCAGGTCCCGCTTTAAAAAACGCCGAATTACATTTGGTATAGCTGACATCCCCATCTTCATCAACAATCTTAAGCATGGTATCTCTGTAGACAGATGCCATTTTTACCTCGTGTGTTTTATTATTGATGCTCATGACGATAATTGTGTCACTGTGTGCGCTATCATCAAATTCGCTTCCTCTGGAATCAATACCAAACAGGGCAATACTCCTGTATGTCTCGATTTCCTCTGACAAGCCCTCATTGACAACTACCTTTTCTTTATCATAGTTTGTATCCTGTACCTTCTCTACGTAATCCTTTTTGGTTGTGTTATTAAGATACATTCTTACTAACGGATTGGTGGCAAAATAGGAGATAAATCCTTTCTTATCGACCTTCATCCATACATAGAATACTGTCATTATGAGATAAACCACCACTACCAGCGATTCAAGTCCCAATACTATCTTTTTCCATATCGGTATTTTCTTATTTTTTTTCTTGTTATTCTTCATAAAAACCCTTTCCTGCCTTCTATCATCAATAAGCACTCTTATTAATAAGCATTTTTATTAATAAAGCCTTTAAAAATCGTCAGAAACATAATCTTAAAATCAAGTCCCAATGTCCAGTTCTCAATATAATACAAATCACAGTCTATCCTTTTTCTAATGGAGGTGTCGCCCCGGTATCCGTTAATCTGTGCCCAGCCCGTCAAGCCCGGTCTCACCTGATGCTTTATCATATATCTCGGAATCTCTTCCTTGAACTTTTCAACAAAAAACGGTCGTTCCGGCCGCGGTCCCACAATGCTCATCTCTCCTTTAAGGATATTAAACAACTGCGGAAGCTCATCAAGGCTTGTCCGTCTTAGAATCTTTCCTATTCCTGTTACTCTCGGGTCATCCTTCACCGTCCAGGCCTTTTTCTCCTCACTTGCCTCCTGCACCTTCATCGTTCTGAACTTATACATCATAAACGGTTCATTTCTGAGCCCTACCCTCTCCTGTTTAAAAATCAACGGTCCCTTTGAAGTGAACTTCACGAGACAGGCAATGACAACCAGTAACGGTGACAATACCACAATGCCGCAAAATGAACCGATTATATCTATTAATCGTTTAATCATTGCATTAAAGGTATTGGACAACGGCACATATCTTATATTAACCACCGGCAACCCCATCAGATCCTCTGTATAAGGTCTTGACGGTATAATATTGTTATAATCAGGTACAAACTGCGTGTGCACTCCTGATTTTTCACACATATTCACAAGCTTTTCAAGCTTACTGTACTCACTTAATCCCAACGTAATGGCAATCTCATCAAGATTGTTCTGCGCCAGTAAATCAAGCAATATATCCGTCTTTCCCAAAACCTTGGCTCCATTATAATCTGTTCCGGGTGCTACATTGTCATCAAGAATGCCATGAATCTGATATCCCCATTGTGGAAACATTCGGATTCTGTCAATATAGGCCTCTGCCGCTCTGCTGTATCCCACCAAAAGGATATGCTTCATATTGAATCCGCTTTTTCTCATGAAATGTAAAATAATCCTGATGGACATTCGCATTCCCGTCTCAAAAAATACATTAATCACAAAAAAGATAAACAACATTTCTCGCGAAAAATGGGATTCTCCGGTGATATAAAGTACAGCCAGAAAAATCATCAGCCCCAGAATATTAGCCTTTATAATATTGCCGACTTCTAATCTTCTTCCCTGCACCCTTTTTGATGTATACATGTGGAAAGCCAGATATAACAGTATATATCCGGGTACAATCCCCCACATAGCCATCATATAGGCATTAAACGAAAGCCTGCTTCCGCTATGGTCAAACAAATCCGTCTTAAACTTTAAAAACCACGACAATAAATATGACAATTCAATAGTTAATATATCTAAAAGTAAGTGTAACCGATTAAAATATTTTTGGTTATCTTTTATCATATTATAAGTTTACTCCAATCTAAATGGTTTTATTAATACAAATATAATATTTATTCAATAATCACAAATTTCTCTTCCCGCCGAATATATGCTGACAAAACCATACAGATACCGTCTTCGTCAGATCATCTTTCCCCTAACCCCGGTCACGGTACAGCGACGCAAAGAACTGTAAAAATATCCCTGCCCGACATATTTTCACACTTTTTTTATAATACAACAGTTGCTAAAAAATGACAATCACTTTTGCACTTTTTTACATTTTTTTTACAGAAAAGAGGGAAGGCACGCGCTCTTTTCTGCCACTATGATTTCGCTCCGGCTTTTTCTGTGTAAAAAAAATGCGCGCATGTGCGCACACTTTTTTATTTATCTTTATACATTTCTTCATAATACTTCTGGTAATCGCCACTTGTTACATTCTTCATCCAATCTTCATGCTCAAAGAACCACTTAATCGTAAGTTTGATGCCGTCTTTAAACATAGTCTCCGGGTACCAGCCGAGATCCTCCTTTATCTTGTCAGGTGCTATGGCATATCTTCTGTCATGTCCCTTTCTGTCCTCAACATACGTAATCAAATCTCTGTTAATATGGACCTTTCTCTCATCATCCTCCGGAAGCATCTCATTGAGTGTATCAAGGATAATCTCTATGATCTCTATATTCTGCTTCTCATTGTGACCGCCGATATTGTATTCTTCAAATAATTTTCCCTGCTCCTGCACCATATCAATGGCTTTTGCATGATCCTCCACATACAGCCAGTCACGTACATTCTTACCGTCACCATATACAGGCAGCTTCTTTCCCTGCAGTGCATTATTGATAATAAGCGGAATCAGCTTCTCCGGGAACTGGTATGGTCCGTAATTATTACTGCAGTTGGTGATATTAGCCGGAAACTTGTAGGTATCCATATATGCTTTCACAAGAAAATCTGAAGACGCTTTACTTGCAGAATACGGACTATGCGGATCATATGGAGTTGTCTCATAGAAAAATGCCTTGTCATCATCAGGAAGCGAACCGTATACCTCATCTGTTGAAACATGTAAAAACTTTTTTCCCTCCTTAAATGTTCCGTCAGGCAATTCCCATGCTTCTTTCGCACAATTAAGCATGACAGCAGTTCCCAATACATTTGTCTGTACAAATACTTCAGGATTCTTAATACTTCTGTCAACATGACTCTCTGCTGCAAAATGTACGACTCTGTCAATATCATTCTCTGCAAATATTTTTCTAATGGCATCTTTATCGCAGATATCAGCCTTCACAAATTCGTAATTATCTCTATCCTCTATATCCTTTAAATTCTCCAGATTTCCTGCGTATGTCAGCTTGTCCACATTAATGATCTTAATCCCATTATCATACTTCTTAAACATATAGTGTATATAATTTGAGCCTATAAAACCAGCGCCTCCTGTAACCAAATACGTTCTCATCACATTTCCTCCAAAAATATTATTTCATTAACTTTGTAAAACTATCTTCAAAACAATTTCAAAGCTTTACATCATAATAAGCTTTATTCTAAAGCATATCCCTTCAAATTGCAACCTCTTTCTCAATCATCCCGTTACAATATTGATTGAAAGCCTTTTTAAAAAAGTCTGTTGACCAGTTCAATATCCATATGCCTTTTTGCATAGTCTCTTACATATAATAATGCTGCTTTGATCAGTTGTTTTTCAATTTCTATATAATTAGACAAATGTCTGCTGTCATATCTGACTTTTTTTAATGTATGCATCCTGCGCATTCCCTCTTTGAAGCCTTCCCTATACTCATCACCAAATCCAAGCCTCTTAAAAAACAAATACTTCGTCAGAAATCCCGCGGCAAGAAAAGGCATATTGATGGCAAGCTGTAAAAATGGCATATTCTTATATATCATATAAACATTATTTCTTGCAGCAAGTCTCACTTTGAATGCATTGTATTGGGAACCGCTGGTACCGCTTCCAACATGATATACAACAGCCTTTGCACAGAACAGATTCCTGTAACCATGAATCCTGGCTCTGTAACCTAAATCCATGTCTTCAAGATAAGCAAAATGTTTTAAATCAAACATGCCAATCTCATCCAGTATTTTTTTTCTATAGATTGCAGCACCGGCACATGCTGAAAATACTTCCATATCCTCCGTGTAGTTTTCTGTTCTCTGTCCTACCCCCTGCTGAAAACCCCATCCAAAGATGGAATACATATCACCTGCGTCATCCATAATGGTTCTGTCATTAAAGTTAATCATTTTACTGCTGACAGAAAAGATATCCTCTGATTTTTCAATTGCCTTTACAAGCTCCCGGACAAAATGAGGTGCCACCTCTGTATCATTATTTAATAATATCACATACGGAGTGTCAGACAATTCTATCCCTTTATTTACTGCAGCACTAAAGCCATAATTCTTCTTGAGCCTTACAAGCTTTACTTCTTTATAATTCTCTTTAATATACTCATAACTGCCGTCTTCTGAGGCATTATCAATCACAAGTGTCTCAAAATCCCTGTCACTTTGCAATCTGAGGGCATCAAGACATGTCTTGACAAATCTCTGTCCGTTATAATTCGGAATCACTACCGTAGCTTTCATTGTCTTCCTCCGTTATTGTCTATCCCTGATTTTTATTCTTTGTATATTCTTTGATTCCACCCCATTTTGTATCTTTGTCGGAAATAGTCAGCTCCATTCCCTCCTCTATCGGCCATTCCACCCCGATATCCGGATCGTTCCATGCAAGACCACCCTCATCATTTGGGTGATAAAAGTCTGTACACTTATATGCAAACTCTGCCGTGTCTGACAAAACCAAAAATCCATGTGCAAAATTCTTTGGTATAAAGAACTGCTTCTTATTTTCTGCAGATAATCTGACGCCATGCCATTTGCCATATGTAGCAGAGCCTTCCCGCAAATCCACTGCAACATCAAAGACTTCCCCGCTCACAACTCTTACAAGCTTATCCTGTGCAAACTCTTTTTGAAAATGAAGTCCACGAAGCACTCCCTTCTTAGAGCTTGACTGATTATCCTGCACAAATGCCCTATCAATACCTGCTTCTTTAAAATCATTGTAATTATAGGTTTCCATAAAGTAACCGCGTTCATCTCCGAACACTGTCGGTGTTATAATTTTTAAACCTTCTATCTCACATGTCTCTACTGTAATCTTTCCCATTGTTTTCCTCATTTCTGCGCTGCTTTTTGTTTCTATCAGGTTCGTGGCGGCAACGCACAGACACAAACCTTCGAAGTAAAATAATCGAAAATTTTTTCACTATAAACCATTGGCAACATCTACAAGATACTGTCCATAAGCCGTCTTCAAAAGTGGCTGTGCAAGAGCTAAGAGCTGTTCCTTATTAATAAAACCTCTCTTATAGGCAATCTCTTCAATACAGGATATATAAAGTCCCTGCCGCTTCTGATATGCCGCCACAAAGTCCGCTGCATCAAGCAACATATCATGATTGCCCGTGTCAAGCCATGCAAATCCTCTTCCCAAAGTCTCTACCATCAGTGTACCTCTGTTCAAATATTCATTGTTGACCGCCGTAATCTCTATCTCACCTCTGGCAGACGGCTTCACATTCTTCGCAATCTCCACCACATCATTGTCATAGAAATAAAGGCCCGGAACAGCATAATTTGATTTAGGTTTTTCCGGCTTTTCCTCGATAGAAAGTGCCTTTCCCATTTCATCAAATTCTACCACGCCGTATTCTCTCGGATCCTTTACATAATAACCAAAAATCGTAGCGCCCTTATCTCTTGCCGCTGCATTTTTCAGAACCTTTGAAAAACTCTGTCCATAGAAAATATTATCTCCCAACACCAGCGCCACATTGTCACTGCCGATAAATTTTTCTCCTACAATAAAGGCATCTGCAAGACCTCTCGGTGTCTCCTGAACGGCATAGGAAAATTCCATGCCAAGCTGCTCACCTGTTCCAAACAGTTCCTCAAAGACAGGCAAATCCCTCGGTGTTGATATAATCAATACCTCCCTTATCCCTGCAAGCATCAATGTGGATAAGGGATAATATATCATCGGTTTGTCATAAACCGGCATAATCTGTTTTGACACTGCTTTTGTCAACGGATATAAACGTGTTCCTGAACCACCTGCTAAAATAATACCTTTCATCTCTTACATCATACTATCACAGATTTTGCGATATTCACAACTCACTGTCATATCATATCCACAGATACCTGTGATATTCTCCTTTCTATTTTATACTGTCAGAACCATTTCCTGACATGAATGTTGCCCTGAAGCTATCATCGCTATTGAGCATTGATTTTATTTACTGTCCCTCTGACATATATATCATCTTAATGTCAATGCCCAGATTCCTGGTATCTGTACTGTCACTTACCGATGCCGGCAAAAACGTGTTATCGGTAATCCTGATACTCTCTATATGTCGTATCCCTGTAAGTGGAAAAATCAAACAGTCATCCTTTACTCTGTATGCCCGGATGTCCTTTACATCATTGACATTCAAAACCAGGTCAAGCATATCATACAATTCGTTTTTCAGATAGTAATTATCATATCCATATCGTTTGATGATCAGAACATCTCCTGCAGCACAGTCAATATCAAGATTTTCAAAGGAAATGCTCTCTGATGCCCATCCGTCGTCATATATCGTTCCTGAAGAGACTTTCTTTCCCTTGCTGTAGATAATCCCTCTTATACTGCCAAAATCATCTAACAGCGTGTCAATGTTATAGCTATAAAATTCAAATGATTTATCATATGTCTTTTTAGGAACTTCTCCATAATTTTCTCCCAGCTTATCATAAGAGACCTGATATAAAAATGTAGCATTTTCATAGTTACTTTCTGAGAGATAAATATAATTCTCATATCCCTTTTCATGCATATAATCATTTACTCTCTCAAGATAAGATGTCTTAATCGGAATAAATTCCTGCTTGCAATAAGAGAGTAAGGAGGATACATTAAAGCTGATATCCTCATCATAAAAAATATATTTCACATGATTCCGGTCAAGCTGCACCGAGGTATCTACTGCTGATATATCCAGACCTTTGTACTCCACAATCTGTTCTGAATCAAAAAACAGATTGGCCGAGATGATAAGACAGGCAACGGAGAGAATGATTGTCACATGCTCCTCTGTCTTTTTCATCAATACCACAAAACTGATAAACAATACCGGAATCAAAATATTATAGTATCTTCTCAGTCCCCAATACAACTGCGGAGAATTGCCAAAGGCAATAAAGAAATAACAATATGCCAAAAAAATTCCCATCAGAAAGGCATTTGGCAAAAAGGCAATCTCCTCATCCCGCTGAACCTTATAAAGCCCCAGCAATCCTCCAATGATTATTACGGAAGGAAACACCATAAACAACATATCAAAAGCATCCTCCACATAAGTTCTGATATACTGTTCTTGAATCTCTGCCATCTGATACTGCGTGACTATGTTATCCCTAAAGGCAAACAAAGCAAAGACCACACCCAGAGCAACCAACACAAATGATACAAAATAGGATCTGTAAAACTCCGGAAACTTTTTCCAGAACCTTTTAATCCCTATTCCGGCAATCCATCCGATTATCAGTATAGGAATTGAAAATCTCAGTATCTTCATATCATTCTTGGTAATTCTGTCATAATAAATCCAATAGGTCTTTGAAAAAACAAATACTTCCACACAACCAAGCACAGTCGCTGCTGCCGCCCACTTCTCACTGATATGGCACAATAGCACAATGGCAATAAACATTACCAGCACATAGTCTATTCTGGCACTGTAGAGAGACAAAATCGTCAGCACCATCGCCCACACCGGTGTGTGCTCACTGTCATCCAACATCAATGCCATCATCAGAACCAGCAGTAATGCCGATGGTTCCGAATAGCTTCCTCTGCCAAACCATACAATCAGGGGCGCTATCATAAAGGCAATCGTACAGACGACATTCGCAATACTGTGTGCCTTTTTGGTCAGTCTTTTTAAGAGCTCATACAACAGCAATGCGTTCAGCATCATAATGACTGTCTGCCCGTAAAAGGCCATACGCTTTTCAAACATGCCAAACATCACATAAAAATAAGTTCCCCCCGGATAAAAATCCGTATATAACTTGCCATCTCTTATCTGGGTTCCATTCTGTATTTCCGCATAGCCATCCTGCAGTTTTAATACACCCTCCGTGGTCATTTCCTCATATAAATCCATTGGCTTATATACTGTGCCATAATTTAACAGATTCATGGTCTTGAGCATATATAATGAAGGATCCTGTCTTAATTCAAGCACCGGAGAATAACTCATATAAATGGCTGCACTCACAATAAATATGACACCATAGGCCAGCAACTCTCTCACACCTCCGATGTCAAACAGCTTTGACCGAAGCATCAATATGCCAAATACCAGCGATAGAATGACAATCAGCAGCCAGATTACAATCGTAAACTTTATATCAAAAAAGGCGCAGATAGTCCCTACCAATGGCGAAATCAGAAACATCCCTGAAAAAAAGAACATACAACCTCTCAAAAACTGCACAAATCCGTTAAAAAACTTTTCCATATATGATTCTCCTGCTTACGTTAAAAAGAAGCCTTTCTTCCCATTATGATTTTTAATGAGGCAAGGGTTCCTCTTAGTTTTACCTTGTTTTTTTCACACACTGACTGTTTACACTGCTTTAAAAAGAATTTGATATATTTTTTTGTTGAAATATTCTTTTTGATAAACAGCAATTTATTTCGATATACGTGATAGACAAAAAAAGGAGACCACTCCGTACTGCTGCCGGTATGGATATGCCGTACAACAGATGTCGGACAATACATAATCTTCTTGCCAAGCTTCTTTATCCGGTAGGATAAATCAGTATCCTCATAATACATGAAGAACCTCTCATCAAATCCGCCGCACTGTTCAAAATCCTCTTTCAGCATGATAATAGACGCACCACAGCCGTTATTAATCTCATATGGCTGATTGAATTTTTCTCCATCCGGCTCACAAAAGCCGATATCGTATCCATCATAATTTTCATTGATGCCGGAGCCCGCATTTTGAATCAGTGTATATTGCCGGGTACGGATAAACTCTCTGTCAAGCTTAATCCGCATCTTGGAGGCAGCCATGCTCTGATGTTCTGAAAAATCAATTGTGGCACCCTCATCAAATTCTTTTACAATGATATCAATCGTATAATCCCTGACCTGCTCTAACAGAGGAATAGAAATCTCTGTGTGTCCAAAACAGACTACTTCTTTCTCATAGCACAATGCATTCCGGCAGAATTTATTGTCTATCATATATTCTATTCCGTTGATTCTGATTTTTCTCTTTATTATCACTTTATCCTTTGTGGTAAATGTCATCTTGATAAAATCATAGAAAAATACAAGCTTTGAATTGACCATTCCATACTCCGGATTCTGCACAATAAAATGATATATTTCAGAGAGCCAGTTCTCATCAACAGCCGTGTCATTATTCAGCAGTATAACATACTTACCCTCTGCATTTTTAATGCCGAGATTATTTCCTCCTGCAAAGCCCAGGTTCTGCTCTGATTCTACGATTTTAAGGTGACACTTGTCTGCATAGCCGCTGTTTCTCAGATACGTCACAGAGTCATCATCAGAATGATTATCCTCAAAGACAACTTCAAATGTAAAATCCTCGTGCTTGATTTTCACAATGGATGCAAATAATTGATCAATATATTTTTTTCCGTTATAATTCACCAAAATTATGGAAACATCATATTTGTAACTCATTAAATACCTCTCTATGCCTCTTATAAAAATGTTCTATAGAATACTCCTTTGACCGCTTGGCAGAAAGCACCGCCATTTTTCTTCTAAGCTCATCATCATCAATCAATTTCTTTGTGTTTTCAACACATTCCTTCTCGTTATCCCACCGGAAACCGTTCTTGCCGTTCTCTACCGTTTCCTTTTGTCCGCCTTTATTGATGACCACAGGAACAGCGCCAAAACTCATTGCCTCCACTGTGGTAATACCAAAATGCTCCATCTTCTCCGGCTCAACACTCTCATCAATGCCGTAACCGGTGCCATGCCAGAATATCTTTGCCTTTCCGTATAACTCCATGAGTTTTGAATACTCACAATTTTCATGAATAAACACATTATCTACCGTCGCTGCAAGCTTTTTAATCTTATCCAGATATTCCATATCTGCCGGCAGATTGGATACTGCCCCTACCAAATGATACTGATATGTCTTGAATACCTCCTGATGATTAACGAAAAATTCCACCATTTCCAACTGCTTCTTACTGTGGGCTGCCACAAAAAATCTTCCCACACTGATGATTATGTTCTCTTTTTTACTCTCGTCATACCTTCCCACAATATCAGCCTCATTAAACACCGGCGGATAGATTACCTTCTCTTTTCTGTGAGGTTTCCAATACTGTGCCAGCCAGTGATTAGTATATTTGGAATTTGAGACAATTGAATCGTAACTATTGAAGAACCTGAAATCCATATACCTTGAAACCACTTTGTCAGCCAATGAATGGTTCATTTCATTAATGTACCTGTGTGGCGGAAACATACACTGATACATATTGACCTTTGCTTTACCTATATGCTTGCTCAAAAACATAAAGTTGATAAACAAGTCATATTCCTTTGTAATATCCTCCACCATCTTTTTATTCTTAAAAGACTCAAGCTTATTCTTTGGCATCACCAAATCCATTTTTCTGATTTTAGTCTTCTTGAGATTCAATCCAAACTGCCTGTTGACATCCTCTATGGTCACATAGTCTTCATCATTAATATCAACCTCATTATAATTGTGTACCAATATATCAATATCAACCTTATAATTGTAATATTCCTCAATAAACTGGCACAGATATCCCATATGTTTTTCTCCACCGCCAAGGGTTGGAATATACGGATTTAGTATCAGTACCTTCCTGATTTTTTTCTTGTTCATTTTTCATCCCTCCTGCCTTTTCTCTTTTTTATCACCGCTTGTTGCTGATTTAGTCTGCTTTTTGGCAGAATCCTTTTTTTGTCCCGTTTTACCACTCTGATTTTGTCTGTTATGCTTCTCCTGACGCTTTGCTTTCATCTTTTCTTCTATCTTGTACAATACCTTCACCGGCAGCACCTTCATAACAAACTCTCTGTACTCTCTTAAATAATCCGCCTCAGAGTTTAATCTTCTGATTATTTCATCCTTTTCCTCTGTAAGTCTTCCGATTTCTTCCTGTCTTTGCTTTTCTTTTTCCTCAAGCCTCTCTCTCTGCTCGCAGATATAGTTTTCTTTTTCCTCAAGCCTCTCTCTCTGCTCGCAGATATAGTTTTCTTTCTGCTCTATCGTTATTCTTCTTTCTTCACACATCTTTATCAGTTTTTGAAGAAAGTCCTCATTTCCAATTTTCTCTGCGTCAACGACACGATAGCGGATGCTTACTTCATTGCAATTCTCTACCTCATAGTACATCTGTGAATCATCATCATTAAAATAATAACTATTACCTGACAGATAATATGCGCTGGTACTCCCACATTGAAGCTCTGAACCGGTTCCGTCACTATTACTGCCTGTCACCGACACTATTTCTATGATACATTTTTTATTTAACGGGTCAAATCTCAGTTTTCTTGTACCCGATGGAATCTTAATCTGAAGCTCATGTAATCTGCCATCAGGGATAATTATCTCTTTATTCTCATTTTCTCCGTCAAAAAAATACTGTGCATAATAATAATCAGTATAATACTGAATCCTGTCGATATTTCTCACCTTCTGTGAAGGTGACACCTTGTAGACAAACTGATAGATTTCTGCCATTTTTCTGGTTTTAAGAGCCAGCGGATTCACATGCTTTATTTCTTCATAGGTATTCTTAAACTCATTAAAGCCAACCTGCGTATAGGTGGCACACTTCATATCAACATATAAAGAAAGCCTCTTTAGCATATTCTCTATGTTATCATAAGTAAAGAATCTTACATGCGTATTGTCAAGGAGACCTGTATCCTTGTACTCAAATTTATTGTCAAGCAGGTCAATGATGATGGAATTATGTGCAATATTAGGCAGAGACATAATAATATATCCCTCCGGCTTCAACATCTGCTTTGCACACTCTAACACCTTTTCGCCGGAAAACAAATGTTCTAAAACGTCTGCAAATAAAATATAATCAAAGCTCACGCCTTTAAACCTGACAGTCCACTCATAATCCTCAATATTTCCTATCACATAATCCTTTGCATACTGAGCTGCCATTTTCCCCGCCTGTTCATCCAGCTCTACGATATAAACCTCACAGTTCATTTCCTCCTTGAGATACTTTGTAAGCCTTCCGCTTGCCGGTCCAAATTCCAGTATGGTAGAATCAGGTTCTATCTCACTGATCATAATGGACATTGTATTCTCAAAATCAAAATTAATCTCGGTTTCATATTTCACTTGACTATCATCTCCTATTTTCACCACTAACCCATTCATGGCTTAATACTGTAATTCCCTCTGCTATATAATCCATTTCCACAAAAAATTCCTTATACCTTGTCCTATAATCAATGGGGGCTGTCGCCGTCTGATCAAAGATGGCCGCGTCCATATAATAACTGCCCCCTACCAGATTAAAGCTCTTATACTGCAACACAATGGAATTAAGTCCCTTTTTCCACGGCACCTTAACCTTGTCTAACAAGGTATTCACGCCACATATATAGAGATTATCAATTCGCAGGATGGACAGACCGATGACAGGATTTTTAATCTCTGTGTCATTGACATAGTAAGTAATCTTCGCATTGACTGTCTCTCCGTGTTTTATATTTTCAAGTATTTTCCCTTTTCTGTCAAGTAACTCCACTGATTTTATCTCAGCAATATCAATATCTTCATCCGTACTCTTTATTTCCGTATCCGCCTTCTCTCCCGCCTGCTCATCGTCACCATTTAAAACATTCTGGTCTACATCAAGCAGCTTTAAAAAATCAAGATAACGATCCGTGATAATATCGGTATCACCATCATCCACCAATTTACCCTCATTCAGCCAGATACAACGGTCACAGAAACGCTTTATCATGTTGGTATCATGGCTGACAAATATGATAGTAACCCCTTTATTCTTAAATTCCATAAATTTATCCATACACTTAAGCTGGAATCTTACATCCCCTACTGCCAGAGCTTCATCAACAATCAGTATCTCAGGATCTACACTGACGGCAACGGCAAAGGCAAGTCGAACAAACATACCACTGGAATATGTCTTTACCGGCTGGTATATATGTTCCCCAATATCAGCGAATTTTATGATATCATCAAGCTTTGCATCCATCTGTTCTTTCGTAAAACCATTGATTGTTCCGTTGAGATAGATATTTTCAATCCCTGTGTATTCATTATTAAAACCGGCGCCAAGCTCTAACAGTGCTGCAATCCTGCCATTCACAATGCATTCGCCGGAATTCGGGGTCAGCACACCGGTAAGAATCTTTAATACTGTCGATTTTCCCGAACCATTCTTTCCCACGATTCCAATGGATTCTCCCTTTTGGATGGAAAAAGACACATCATCAAGAGCATAGAAATCCTTATGAAGCTTTTTACGTGTGAGATTGAGTGCTTCCTTCACTCTGTCCGACGGCTTGTCATACATCTTATAAATCTTGGTAATGTTCTTTATCTCAATACTATTTTCACTCATAACGCTTCCAACACAATCCTTTCTACAGAACATCTGCAAAATGTGGCTTCAGTTTTTTGTATACAGAGGTACTGATGGCAAAACAGAACAGTACCACCAGCCAGAAATAGATGGTCATCTTATAATGCTGCCAGAAACCTATCTTATAGAGAAAGCAATCCCGATATCCCTGTACAATGTAGTACATCGGATTGAATCGAAGTACGGTAACCACACCCGGATAATCCACAAATTTTCCAATGGTGCCACATGCCGTGCCGTCAATCGGATACATAATCGGAGTAAACCACATGGCAAACTGCAACACAATATTGACTATCTGTGCAAGATCCTTAAAAAAGACTGTGATAGACGATATAAAATAGGACAAGGCCAGTGAAAGTGCAAATACACAAAGTGTATAATACAATGCCTGAAGGACATAAAAAGTAGGCCAGTAACCATAGATACAACTAATCACGATGACAAGACCGATAAAAAAAATATGCACAAAAAAAGACGATATGATTTTAACCATCGGAATAATGCTGATTTTGAATACCACCTTCTTGACGATATAAGAGTATTCAATCAGACTGTTGGAAGAACTGTTAAGGGCTTCATTAAAAAAAATCCACGGACAGATTCCTGCCACCAGCCACAAAAGGTACGGCTCCTGCAACTCTCCTGCCGGATTATCCTTAATACCACTTCCAAATACAATCCAGTAGATGGCAATTGTCACTAACGGCTGCACAAAAGCCCATATCACGCCCAGATAAGAGCCTGCGAATCTATTCTTAAAATCATTTTTTGCCAGATTCAAAATCATTGACCTGCTGTGATATAAATCCTTTACTAGAAACACCAATCCGATACCTCCTATATTTCAGTAATAACCATTTCACAGTTGCCATGGATATATGCCACGCCTTTACCGGCAGTGATAAACAGGCTTTCACCTCTGTGAAACTCAATTTTTTCATCTTCCAATGTTATCTCTCCCTCTCCGCCTACACAGACAATTGCCAAAAAAGACTTGTCCGTCAGCACAAGAGACATCTCTTCTTCTATGCGATAACTGACGCAATTAAAATACTTGCAATGCGCCAACTGTCTGACAGTATTACCACCTATCTCCTGATTAGTAGCTTTCGTGAGTGGATTATCATATTGATGATAATCTAACACGTCAATGGCTTTGTCTACGTGAAGCTCACGCCTGTTGCCATTCTTATCTTTCCTGTCATAATCATATAGGCGGTATGTGCAGTTCGAACTCTGTTGTATCTCACATATCATAATGCCCGCACCAATGGCATGTACAGTTCCCGCCTTAATGAAAAATACATCGCCCTTCTTTGCCGGCACCCAGTTTAATATCTCAAGAATGGTATTATCCTCTATCCTTTTTCTCACTTCTCCGGCAGATGTCTCTCTGTTAAAGCCGCAGTAGATACCGGCACCCTCATCAGCCTCTAAGATATACCACATCTCATTTTTGCCATATTCATTTTCATTGACAAGGGCATATTCATCATTCGGATGCACTTGAATCGACAACGGATTTTTGGCATCAATAAACTTAATCAATATCGGAAAATCACTCATAAACCGACATTTCCAGCCAAGTGCCTCTCCTCCCGGCCTGCCAAGGAACTCTGCCAGTGTCATGCCCGCATATTTTCCTTCCGCAACTGTACTTAATCCGTCAGGATGTGCTGACACCTCCCAGCTCTCTGCCACGATATCCAATGTCGTCTTCTTACCAAATATCTCGCGAAGCTTTGTGCCTCCCCACAGATAATCCTTAAATGCCGGAGACAGCTTTACCATGACCGGTTTCAAAGCCTGCGTCACCTTTTCCGTCTCTGCCCCACTCTGTTTTCCTGCTGTTATCAAAATCTTTTCTGCCAAAGTCACTTCATCGATATTCGCAAACAAATCATCACAAAGGTCTTCCTTTATGGAATGAAAGACATCTGCCTTCAACAGATATATTCCCATATCATAACTTTGCCCGTCATTTTCGACACCAAGATGGCATATCTTCCCTCTGTTCATGCTCCGGATTGCCTCTAACATACCCTTCTTATAGTCAACTCCTGAAGGATGATATCCGGCAGGATTGACTCTTTCTTCATCAAATACTATGATTCCCTCTTGTGGTTGAAGCTCTTGACAGATGTTATCCATGATTTGCTTTTTTGTCAGACAGGAGGTATCTATCCATCGATAAGCAATATCCGATATCTCACGGATTTCCTGTTCTATCTCTGACCTTTCCTTACCGGCAGCTGCAATAAGATACTCGTCACAATAAGACATATTCATTAATACAATATCCCTACACGAGAAAACGGAAGCCGTACTCTTTAAATGACTGCCATCAGTGGGTAAAACAACACACTTCATAATCAATCTCCATTTCTAAAATCATTCTTTCAATCGCAACAGTCCGGTAAACTGTCATTTTCAAATCACCATTTGCAAAATATCTTCTGCTGGTCTGTATTCGCATTTACACAAAATCTGCAAAAACAAGGTGAAGAACCGCCTTGTTAATTTGCTTTTATTCATCAATATCTTTAACCGGCATTCACAAGATTGAGGAGTGCCTCCTTTAACTGCTTCATCTTTTCCTTTGAGTCCTCTAAAGAATCTCCCTTTACACCTACATAAAACTTAATCTTTGGTTCTGTTCCTGATGGTCGTACACAACACCAGCCTTCATTCTCAAATTCATAATAAATGACATTGGAATTTGGCAGTCCCGTCTTTGTGACCTTCCCTGTTACATAGTCAACTCGCTTATCCTCCTTGTAATCTCTCTGTGCCAATACCTTGAAATTACCAATATTCTTAATCGGATGATTTCTCATGCCTGCGATAATGTCCTGAATTTTGGCAGCGCCGTCTGCTCCCTTCATCGTAATCGCTACCAGATCCTCACAGTAATAACCATATTTTTCATATATTCTCAGCATCTGATCCCACAGTGTCAGACCCTTTTCTTTGTAATATGCTGCTGCCTCACAAAGTGCCATTACAGCAACGCAGGCATCCTTATCTCTGGAATGGGTACCTACAAGACAGCCATAACTTTCCTCATATCCGAATAAAAACTCATAAGCACCCGGCTCATTCTTTGCTTTTCTCTCCTCGAAAAACTTAATCTGTTCACCAATATATTTAAAGCCTGTCAGCACTTCAATCAACGTAATACCATATTCTTTGACAATGGCACCTGCCATCTCTGAAGAAACGATTGTCTTTACAAGAGCACCGTCTTTTCGGTTCTCAGGTAAAAGACCTAACTCCTGTTTTCTGGAAAGCTCATATTCCGCAATTAAAAGACCTGACATATTTCCAGTGAAGGATACATACTCTCCTGTCTTGCTATCCTTCGCATAGACGCCCAACCGGTCAGCATCCGGATCTGTTGCAAGAACAATATCGGCATCTACCTCTCTTGCCAGTTTAAGTGCCAGGGTAAACGCTTTCGGATCCTCCGGATTCGGATACTCGAGCGTAGGAAAATCTCCGTCAGGCTTCTCCTGCTCCGCAACCACATAAACATTCGTGAAGCCAAGTTCCTTTAACACCCTTCTTACCGGAACATTACCGGTACCACAAAACGGTGTATATACAATCGTAAACTGTGAAGCCATATTCTTAATTGAGTCAGGACTCAGCACTAATTTCTTTAATTCCTCCATATACCGGTCATCAATCTCTTTGCCGATGGTATGATAAAGCCCCTTCTCCTGCGCTGTTTTTCTATCAATCTTTTTAATGGTGGACAAATCTGTAATGTTATTAATCTCTCCGATAATCTCATTTGCCGCATTGTCAGTAATCTGTGAGCCGTCTTCACCATAAACCTTATATCCGTTATATTCCGGCGGATTGTGACTTGCCGTGATAACGATACCTGCCACACAACCCAACTCTCTTAACGCAAAAGACAATTCCGGTGTCGGTCTCAAACTGTCAAACCGATATGTCTTAATTCCGTTTGCATTCAGACACAGTGCTGCAGCCTCCGAAAACTCAATAGACATATGTCTGGAATCATAGGCGATGGCAACCCCTTTATCTGCACCATTATTCTTCAAAATATAATTTGCCAATCCCTGTGTTGCCTTTGTCACGGTATAAATATTCATACGATTGGTTCCTGCACCGATCACACCTCTCAGTCCACCGGTTCCAAAGGACAAATCCTTGTAAAATCTGTCTTCTATCTCTTTATCATCTGTAATCGCTTTCAATTCTTCTCTCGTATTCTCGTCAAAAATCTCACTCTCACACCAAAAATTGTACTTTTCTAAATATTCTGCTTTCATACATTACCTCTTTACTTAATACTAATTTACATAAAAATTACTTTATATTGAATATCAGGCTATAACAGCTCTGTTCTTCCATCCTCATTCAAACGGTCAACCACCAGCTTGACATCCTGCGCCCTGTCCTTAGGGCACACCATAATGGCATCCTCTGTCTCGACAACGATTAGATTATCAATTCCCACTGTCGCTATCAGTCGTTTGGATGAACTGATAATACTGTTCGTTGTATCAATGGCGATACTGTCACCCACGATTACATTGCCATCCTCATTCTCATCATGCAGTACATTCAGCATATCAAAGCTTCCGACGTCGTTCCATCCAAATTCTCCCGGTACTACCAAAACATCCCCACCGGCTGCACTAGGCTCTAAAATGGCATAATCCACTGATATCTTTCTGATGTTCGGATATATTTCCTGAATTACCTCTGCTTCCCTGTCTGTCTCTAAGGCATCCATTATTTTTATAAGCTCCTCATAGATATCAGGAATGTACTGTTTAAATTTTTCCAGTATCACGGAAGCTTTCCAGATAAACATTCCGCTGTTCCATGCATAATTTCCTGACTCTACATACTCTATCGCCGTCTCAAGATCAGGCTTTTCTTTAAACTCCTTCACCGGCTTGTATTCCTCAGGCTCATCCATATCATATTTAATGTAACCATAGCCTGTGGCCGGAAAAGTTGGCGTGATACCGATCGTTACCAACTTATCTGTTTTCGCTGCTGCATCAGTTGCCACTTCTATAATCCTTGTGAATTCCTTTGTATCTTTTATATACGCATCTGACGGTGTGATCACCATGATACCGTCGCCGTACTTCTTTAATACTTCCACAGCTGCATACCCTATACATGCTGCTGTATTTCTGGCGGATGGTTCTGCTAAAATATGATCTTCTGCCACTCTGCCATCAACGGCCTCTTTCATTGTGGATACCTGCGACTGATTTGTCACAATAAAAATATCCTTCGTAGGAATCGAAAAAGCTAATCTGTCGATGGACTCATTGACCATCAGATCATTTCCACTAAGATTTAAAAGCTGCTTCGGTCTTTTTTGTCTTGACATCGGCCAGAATCTGGTTCCTCCGCCGCCTGCCATAATTACACCATACATTTTCTCCATGAATTAACCTTTTCCTTTCTATCTCTATATCATACATTCAAGAACGCCAACGATATTCCTGCTGTCGGTCTTTCTATTCATGCTTTAACTATTGTATGATATAATTTTATCACTCAAAAATCAAGTATTTTATGTGTTTTAAACTAAAAACATGATAAAATTTTTTCCAGACTTTCTCTTATTTTTGATGCAAATATCACAAATCCCCACCTTGTGGAACTATCCGTCACCACATCATTTTTTGTAATCTCACTTTCAAATACTACGGTCTCGGGGTAAGCTGCAATGTGATCCTTAACCTGTTGATAATCTTTCTGGTTAAAAATAAATTTAATGGCAGCATTTTGTGGTTCGCTGACCCTTGTAAAATCCGGCTCTTTCCCCATTGCCACATCGATTACCATCTTCACAAAATCATACCCTGTCGAAAGCTCCACCAGATTGGAACCGATACAGTCTCCCCCCATTCTGGCACCGATCTCTATGATCTTAACATTGGCATCCCGGTCAATCTTAAATTCTGAATGGGAAGCACCATTTTTGATTTTTAATGCATCCAATGCCTTTAATATCGTAAGATGAACTTTTTTTAACATCTCTTCCGTCAATCCGGCAGGCTCGATATGCCCGGTCTCAATAAAATGAGGCGCACCTGTAGTATATTTTTTTGTGACGGTCAGAATACTGTGGTTTCCCCTACAGGAAATGGCCTCGCAGCTATACTCTTCCCCTTCTATATATTCCTCAACGATGGCACTCTTTTCAAAAGAATCTTTTACCGAACACCTGACAGCCTCACTGATCTCTTCGTAATGAGTGATCTTCGTAATCCCCCTGCTGCCGGAACGATCCGTAGGCTTTACAATAGCAGGAAGCTTCAGGAGTTCTCGATAATCTACCTCTTCCTCCGCTTTCTGCTTATAGAATGCCGGAACGCTGATCCCATTATCCTTCAGACATTTTCTCATTTCATATTTATTGGTGGTTACTCTGACACATTCCTCATCATTACAAGGCAGTCCCAATTTGGTCGCTACATAGTTAACAGTAATTGCTGCCAGGTCAGATGCGATACTTACCACCGCCACCGGCTTAATCTTCAGACATTCCTGATAAATCTGCTCCTTTTCCACAATACTGACAGGATAAAAGAAATCTGCCGTCCTCTCTCCAACAGAGCCGTCACGCCATGCAAAAACATGGGTCTCATACCCCAGCTCCTTCGCTTTTAAAATCAGAGGATTTTGAAAATCATTTGCTCCAATGATCACAATTTTATCCATGCTTTACCTCTTTTCTGTCCTTGATAAGACATCGATTTACTAACTGCTGATAATGTACTGTTGCTTTCAATTTTGCCACTGCCAGTCCCACTGACCAGCAAAAAAAAATAATCACTGCCACCTTACATTTGTCATTCACGAAAGATACGCCACTCATGATGGATAGGATGCTGATATGAAACATATAGATATCCGAAGAACATTCTCCAAAACTCTTCAACAATTCCGACACATTAGGTATTCTGCTAAAGAAACAGACTGAAACAAAAATAACTGTCACTGCAAAAAAAGGATCCACGATCAGACAATATCGACATCTGATTACAAACATACCGGTCATGACAATCAATGCCAGTCCTTTTACCGGTAAAACTTTCGAATAGCGGACAAACATTGAAAACAGATCATATTCTGCACATATCATTCCTAACACAAATGAGAAAAGATAAAACAATTCCCTGTCTGTGTGCCGGTCAAATCCTTGTCGTATCTGGTACAAAATCCATGGGGAGTATGTACCCAAAGCCAAAACAATTGCTCCTATGATTTTTCCCTTTTCTAATATCAGATTCATAACAGGAAACAGAAAATAGCACACAAAAATGGCTTCCATGAACCACCACGCACCTACAAGGGTGGGTGTCACTTCATATAAATTATAAAGGTCAAAAAAATCTTTCATCAGATAGAGGACTCCCTGTCTGCCACTGCCATATAGATTCTTAAGCACTCCGCCTCTCATCAGAAACAACAGCATGCACATGAGATAAATCAGCCAAAAGGAAAACAACAGTTTTACAATATGGTTATAGACGAACTTGCAATATAACAGCACTTTCTTCTTTTCTGATGCTTCATGAGAATGATGATGCCATGTATGCTGCCAGCTTCTCATGATTCCATAGCCGCTTAACACCATGAAAATACTGACACATACCTTACAGGCTGTGGCAATCACCATTTTTCTGTTATCAAAAGAGAGCGTCACAGGCAGCCCCGGGTTATTGGAGATAAAATGATGGATGATCATCATTATCACCGCTATCCCTTTTACTATCTGCGTATCATCTTTTGAAAAAATCGCTCTCGTTGTCTTATCTTCCTGATTCATTTTAATCCTTTTCTCTCTCGCTGATTAACTTATCAAACCTTCCCAATTCCAGTTCCTTTTTATAATCGATCATAATATCTTTATAAGATGTGTACTTAGGTTCGAAACCAAAATCTCTCTTTGCCTTTGACATGTCGAACAGGAAAGAAGGAGTATTATTAGGCTTATCCGGTCTGTATACAATCTTAGACGGGTTTTGGGCATTGCCAAACACCTCAATGATTGCCTTAACCTGTTCCTCCAGATCCAACTCTGTGCCGGATGTCATATTATACAGACCATAGGTCTTGTCCGACTGTAATGCCAGATAAAATGCTTCCGCAACATCCTTAACATAGATGATATCCCTTGCAATATGTGGATCTCCCCATATTTCAATATCTTTGCCGGCCTCTGCATTTTCAATAAATGTCTGAATACCTGATTTGTATTTCTTTCCATTTACATAAATGGTAGAATGTGGTCCCACACCATAAACAGGTGGAAGGCGGAAGGTTGCACACTGCATACCATGCTGCTGGCTATAATACTCCATGATATCATTTGCCGTATTTTTGGAAATAACATAAACCGCATGATCTCCTATATACCTGAAATTTCTAGGCTCCTCCTCTGTCAGTGCCACTCCTTTTTTCCATGAATTGAAAACATCTGCGTAAGAAGAAGTTGAAATCAGTTTTTTAATCTTATTCTTTCTGCAATATTCTAACACATTGATGGTTCCGATCACATTGACATTGATATAATCATCTGCATTTTCATCTACGTCAATATCCACTTTTACATTTGCCGGTAAAAGTCCTGCCAGAAGGATAACTCCCTCTACACCATCCTTTGGAAGTTTATCAAAATCCGCCTTATTTGTAATATCCAGTTCTACAAACTCAGCTCCCATGTTCTCAAGAACTGTTCCAAGATTTTTGTTTCTTCCTGTTGCGATGACTTTTTTATTTTCATTCAACAGTTTTTCAACAGTATACATTCCAATAAAACCTGTGGCACCAATTACGATGATCATGCTTTTCACCCTATTATTCCTTTCTTTTGATTTATCTTGATTTCTCTATATTTTTATCTTTTTTATTTTTATCTTCTTTTTTCCGATCTGCCGGATCACATTCTGTGATAAAACTCAATGACCTTATCTGAAATAAAATCCACCTGCTCTAAGGTAAGAGAATAGAACATGGGAAGTCTTAATAATCTTTCACTTTCTCTTGTGGTATAGACATCTTCTCCTGAAAAACGACCATATTTCTTGCCGGCCGGTGCAGAATGCAGCGGAACATAATGAAATACCGACTGAATGCCCTTTTCTTTTAAATAGGCAATTAATTTTGTTCTCTCCTCTAAGTCTCTTGCTTTGATATAAAACATATGCGCATTGTGCACACAATCCTCAGGGATATATGGTCTTTCAATCTGTTTTACATCCTGAAGATTTGTATTGTATCTGTTCCAAAGTGCCAGTCGATGGTCATTGATCTCATCTGCTACCTTAAGCTGTGCATAGAGATAAGCTGCATTCAGCTCGCTTGGCAGATAAGAGGAACCGGCATCAACCCATGTATATTTATCAATCTGTCCTCTGAAAAATTTACTTCTGTTGGTACCTTTTTCTCTGATGATCTCGGCTCTTTCAACATTTTCTTCATCACGTATCAGAAGTGCGCCACCTTCTCCCATACTGTAATTCTTTGTTTCATGAAAGCTAAAACAGCCAAAATCTCCCATGGTTCCCAGTGCTTTTCCTTTGTATGTACTCATAACACCCTGGGCTGCATCTTCTATCACCATCAAATCATGCTCCTTTGCAATCTGCATGATCTTATCCATCTCACAAGATACACCTGCATAATGAACCGGCACAATGGCTTTTGTTTTTTCAGTAATGGCATTTTCTATGAGATTCTCATCAATATTCATGGTTTTTGGATTGATATCAACAAATACAGCCGTTGCCCCCCGAAGCACAAAGGCATCTGCGGTTGACACAAACGTGTAGGAAGGCATGATGATTTCATCCCCCTCCCCGACATTAGAAAGAATTGCTGCCATTTCTGTGGCATGAGTACAGGAGGTTGTCAACAATGCTTTTTTGGTACCTGTTCTCTCTTCTATCCATTCATTACATTTGTGAGTGAATTCTCCATCACCACATATTTTTTTATTGTCAATTGCCTTTTTGATATATTCAAATTCCTTTCCCGTATAGGGAGCTTCATTAAAATTAATCATCAACAATCTCCTTTCCGTTAACAATATAATAAACACTGACGATATATAATATCAGAACGATCATGGCAAGAATACCACCATAAAACAAGCAGAGCCCCTTCAACAGATATCGTTCCAAAATCCTGCCTCCTAAAACAAATAATACCAAACTGGCTATAGAAAAGACAATCAGAAAAATTTTCTGTTTTCTCAGCATGATCACCACCATATATAAAAGATTTATGATGGCAAGAAATCCTCCTGAAACCAGCATTAGCAGAAGTTCGGTACTGTAATCATCAAGGGAAATGCCATATATCAACCCTAAAATTTTTCTTCCGATCAGCTGTGCAAACCCACAGCCAAATGTCACAATACCAATCACCATCATGATCAATCTGTTGATACTGCGAATCAGCTTCTGATCCTCATGGGCAGCACGCATGATGGCCAGTTTATTTAAGACAGGATTAAACACAAAATTACTCAGCAATGTAACCACATAAATCGTTAAAAATAAGATATTAAAAATGGTTTGCTCTTCATCATCAATGGCCGCATCAATAATATACTTAGGTGCATTGCTGATATACATCAACAGAAAAGCCGCAACAAAGATAGGAACACAGCCCCCCAGAAGAGACAACACCTTTTTGCGATTGACCTCACTCTTCTCATAATACTTTTTAGGGATCATGTTCAGTATCACAAATAGAACAAAGCTCACTGCCACATCCAGCATTACCGTAAAAGAAAGATTATTTGTTCCCACATATAAAACAAAAAACAACAGGATAAACATACAATTTCTGATGGACCATATTTTGGAAGCAATATCCAATCTTCCCACCTGCTGTAATCTGCTATGCAGCACATCCTCATAAGACTCTATGATCTTATAGACACAGATCAGGGTAACGACAACAGCCTTACTGCTTGCATAATCTTTCCAAAAAATACTATAGATGATATAACCTACGGAACTGACAATCATAGCAGTGATCGTAATATTTCTTGAATAGAGATACTCGCTGAATGTATTCTTCTCATTGATATCTGTTACCTGATAATTTCTCATGCCAAATTTTCCTATGGTCATCATCAGATTGGCGATAGAAAAACCAATGGCGATAAAGCTTGCTTCCTTCACATTTCCACTTCTGGTGATGACTAACATCAAAAGCATACTTTGAAAGGAATTGGACATTGCTGCCACCATATTCCAAAAATAAGTACTTTTCGCAACATTCTTGCTGTTTAATATAAAATTTGATAATGCTTTCATACTGTTTTCCCTGTTTATGACTGAAATACTTTTTCCCAGCATTCTTTTGATAACTGAGGATCTCTGATTTCCGCCACCTTATTCTTATTGCTCAACAGACTTTCATAAGAATCACTCTCAAAGAAATCCCAATCTTCTTCCTCACTATTATGAACCTTAATATTTTTCTTTTCAAAATAATCCCATAAAGTTGAACAAGGTCTTATATAGATTTTCTTACCATTGCCGAGAAGTGTCAGTGTATTGCTGAAAGCTTCCTGTCTGTCATGATAGAAAAAGGCGATATCAAGTCCCTCTAACATCTTATTGTATTCTTCCAGAGGCATAAAATCTTTGACAGGAATAAATCTGTCCCCAAATAATTCCTTTCCCTTTTTCTCAACTTTTTCCACATACTTTGCACTTCCCCCGTAGGATAACGGACAGGTAATGGTCATGGTGCCATTATCATTTTTCTTCAAAACATCCAATGCCTCTAAGTGATGATTGGATACACTGGCAGAATTACCAAGGAGGACAGTATTTAACTTCTCTTTGTACGCAATCTCGGATTTCTCATTGACATCCGAATTATACGGATAGGACATTCCTTTTGCAAGAATCAGTTCCGCATCCATCTTATACCATTCTACCGCCAGATCATAGTCCGCTTCCACATTCGTGATAATATGCTTCACATTCTTTAAAGCCTTTTTCCTTACCTGCTCATACAATTTCAGAAGAGGGTTTTTCATATTCATACATTGTGTAAAATACAGGTCTTTTCCCCAGATGACCCAATAAAATTTTTCTGTCACCTTCATACGAAACATAAGCATAATCAATAAAACCGGTGAGGCAAGGGAATGAATAATGATCTTATCAGATTTTTTCATTAACCGATACAATCTCAGATGCTTTGCCGGTGATACAAAACTCGAAAAGATTACTTTATTATGCTCTTTCTGAAGCTGACCGCTGCTCTTTCCATAATGAAACACAATGTGCTTCTTCATGTTAAAACCACAGTCTTTTAAAAATTTAATATAATACACAGAGAATTTTTCCTGCTTATTAAAAATATGAAGAACCATTAGCGATCCTCCTTATCATAATCAATTTTTCTGACATGATACTGTATGTCTTCTAATAGTTTTCTGTTTTTAGCAGTAATATCAGATAATAATCCAATGACAAAGGTCATAAATCCCATCATCATCAATGTGCTGCCAAGAATCAGTGACTGCATATGTCCTTCACCGTCTCCGCCAAAGAAAAAAATCAGATATCTGATATCAATTGCCAGACCAATCAAAAATGGTATCAATGCAATCAAAGAAAATGTCTTCAATGGGGAGTACATAATATAAGCCCGCAGAATTGTCACCATGGATTTCTTTACATATCCCATCATGCTGTTGAATAATCTCGACGGTCTTAATTCACCATTTGTCCTGATAGGAACAGAGGTCTGTGCAATTTTATTTCTTCCCGCCTGAACAATTGTCTCTAATGTGTAGGTATATTCATTTGTTACATTAAGTCTTAATGCCGCATCTCTGCTAAATGCCCTGAAACCGCTGGGTGCATCCGGAATATCGGAATTAGAAGCCTTTCTCACTACCCAGCTTCCAAAATGCTGTAACTTTTTCTTAATCGGAGAAAAATGCTCTGTCTGGTCAATCGGTCTCTCACCAATCACAATATCTGTCTTTCCTTCTAAGATAGGTCTCACAATCTTCTCAATATCATCTGCCACATACTGATTATCAGCATCCGTATTAACAATGATATCCGCTCCATTTCTTAAACAGGCATCAATTCCCGCCATAAATCCATGAGCAAGACCTTTATTTCTCTTAAAATTAACTACATAATTCACGCCCCAGTTTCTTGCGACCTCCACTGTATTATCCTTGCTTCCGTCATTAATAATAAGATATTCTATTTCATCTATTCCCTCTATATGCTTTGGCAGATCATTAAGGGCAATCTCCAGTGTCTCCGCCTCATTATAACATGGTATCTGAATTATTAACTTCATCTTCTATCCATTCCTTTCACTTCCCTTAAAGAGAACTTTTATACTGTTCCTTAATCACGGGAAAATATATCTCTTGTATAGACCTTGTCCTTCACGTCGGACAACTCCTCTGTCACTCTGTTCGCAACAATCACATCACTTATCTTTTTAAATTCTTCCATATCTCTTATCACCCTCGAACGGAAGAAACTGTCTTCCTTCAGTGCCGGCTCATATACCACCACTTCAACACCCTTTGCTTTAATCCTCTTCATGACTCCCTGTATTGAGGATTGCCTGAAATTATCCGAATTATTCTTCATTGTCAATCTGTATACACCTACAACATCAGGTTTTTTCTTTAATATCATATTTGCAATATGGTCTTTTCTTGTCCGGTTGGCATCCACGATAGCACCCATGATATTATTAGGCACATCAGCATAATTGGTCAGCAGCTGCTTGGTATCCTTCGGGAGGCAATAACCGCCATAGCCGAAGGATGGATTATTATAATGATTGCCGATACGAGGATCAAGTCCGATACCGTCAATAATCTGTTTTGTATCAAGCCCTCTTATTTCTGCATAGGTATCAAGCTCATTAAAGAAAGCTACACGCATCGCAAGATAGGTATTGGCAAATAGTTTGATAGACTCTGCCTCTGTAGAATTGGTATATAAGACAGTAATATCTTCCTTCTTTGCTCCCTGCTTTAAAAGGCCTGCGAACTTCTCTGCTCTCTCAGATTTCTCACCCACAATGATTCTGGAAGGATATAAATTATCATATAAGGCATGTCCCTCTCTCAAAAACTCCGGTGAAAACATAATATTATCAATATGATACTTTTCTTTTATCTGACTGGTATATCCTACCGGAACGGTAGATTTAATTACCATTGTTGCCTGTGGATTAAGTGCCAATACTGTCTCAATAACATCCTCTACACTTGAGGTATCAAAATAATTCTTCTCCGGGTCATAATTGGTCGGTGTGGATATGATGACAAAATCTGCTCCTTCATAAGCAAGCTTCTTATCAATTGTTGCGGTAAGATTTAATTCCTTCGTAGTAAGATATTCCGTAATCTCTTTATCTACAATCGGCGAAATTTTATTGTTAATCATATCCGCCTTTTCCTTTATCACATCCAATGCCACCACTTCATTATTCTGCGCCAGCAAAATGGCATTTGACAACCCTACATAACCGACTCCTGCAACTGCTATCTTCATTTTATCATTTCCTCTCTCATTATTGCTAACTTACAAACGATTAATGTAAATCTTTGCTTTTTTCACACTTATCAGCAACGACTTGACATTATAACACTAAGTTTCTACGATTACAAGACCAATCTTAAAGCTTTCCTATTCTGTAACCAACAAATTTAAAGCCGCTTCCGATAATAAAATCGGGAATATAATACCACTTTCCTTGCTTTATCAAATAGGAAATTCCACTTTTAAGCAGCTTCATTCCCTCATTTTCCGATTTTAATTGTCCAAAAATATCTTTGAATTTTTTCTGTGACCTTCCAATATCAATGTTCCTTCTGAACTGCTGAAGATAGGAATAATTGTGGGAATGTATTACCTTCGCCTTGGAGGCATAATATACCTTTTTCCCCGCCATAATAGCACCATAGGCAAATATCATATCTTCATTAAAATCCGTCTCTTGAAAGCCGCCAAGCCGGATATGCTCCTCACGCCTGTAAGCGGCACATACATCGGAACAAAATATATTCTTAATACCCAATGTCTCAAAGGTATCTTTTGTCTTTACCATATCCCTGTCCGGATAATTAAAGGAGCGAACATATCTCTCAACCAGACGGCAATCCTTTCTCGGAAGTTGTCTTGCATATGCAACGCATACCCCTTCATCTTCAAATGGTGCTAATAAATTTTCTACCATATACTCATCTGCCGGTATGGCATCCTGGGTCATCATAATAACAAATTCAGCAGAAGATAAGGACATTCCCTTATTTCTTGTCAATCCATGATTAAATTCACTCTGCTTGATATCCTTTATGATGATTTTTTCCAAATCACTGTCTCTCAGCCTGCTGAGCAGTTCTCTCACTGAATACCCTTTGCATTGTGTCTGAATAATAATAATATTATGAATACTGCAGGTCTGCCTCAACAATCTTTCAATCAACTTTCTAAACTCTTTTTCCGGCTTATATACAGGTATCACAACATCGACCAATGGATATCTCTTTTTCATGCTAATCCTCATTTCCAGGCAGTCCGTTACCAGCATACCTTTTAGTAATATCTAATTGTCAAAGGCTGCCGCAATGAAAGAAGTCTGGTTTCTTCTCTCCATGCGACAGTCCCGTTTTCTTTCCACCATGCCGGATATCCGGTTGCACAGTAACCTAACCACAGATACGATTAACTACTTCCACAACCTCATCCACATATTTTTTACACAATTCATCACTGCCTGCCTCTACCATAACTCTGACAAGCGGTTCTGTTCCACTTGGTCTTAACAAAAGTCTTCCATCATCACCAAGCTCTTTGGAAACTTTTTGTTCCACTTCTTTTAATCTGTCATCCTCCATAACCCGCTTTTTATCTTTCACTCTCACATTAATCAATAACTGTGGATATATTCTCAATTCTCTTGTCAGTTCACTCAATGTCGCCTTACTCTCCAGCACCGCCTCCATAATTTTGAGTGAAGTAAGAATACCATCTCCCGTGGTAGCATGCTTACTGAAAATAATGTGTCCTGATTGCTCCCCTCCAAGACAATACCCATTCTTCATCATATTCTCACATACATACTTATCCCCCACTGCCGTTTTCTCATAACCGATACCTGCAACATCAAGTGCCTTATAAAGACCGATATTAGACATAACCGTAGTGACAATCTTATCGTGGTTCAGCTGCTCATGATTTCTCATGTATACACCGCATACATACATGATGGCATCTCCATCTACCACTTCACCTTTCTCATTGACGGCAATACATCTGTCTGCATCACCATCATAGGCAAAACCGGCATCTAATTCATTTTCCCTGACAAACTGCTGTAAATTTTCGATATGTGTAGAACCACATTTTTCATTTATATTGACGCCATCAGGCTGATTGGCAATGACATATGTTTTTGCCCCTAACGCGTCAAAGACATTCTTTGCGATGGCGGAGGCACTTCCGTTAGAGCAGTCTAATCCGATTTTCTTTCCCTCAAACGAACGTGTTGCAATCGAAATCAGATACCCTACATACCTGTTCCGTCCCAGAGAATAATCAATTGTCTTACCAATATTATCCTTTAAAGCCAGCGGCAACTCCTCTATTTCACCATCTATGTAGCGCTCTATCTGCGCCTCCACTTCTGCTTCAAGTTTTTTACCCTCACAATTGATTACCTTAATGCCATTATCATAAAAGGGATTGTGGCTTGCCGAAATCATGACACCTGCGTCAAAGCCATCCGTACGCACCACATATGAAACACTCGGTGTCGTTGTGACATGTAAAAGATATACATCCGCGCCGGACGCAGTCATTCCTGCTACAAGTGCATATTCAAACATATAGCTGCTGATTCTTGTATCTTTACCGATGACAAGCCTTGCCTTATGCTCCTTAGAATAATACCATCCTAAAAAACGGCCTACCTTGTATGCATGCTCTACAGTAAGCGTCACATTTGCTTCTCCACGAAAACCATCTGTACCAAAATACTTTCCCATATCTGCCTTCTGTGCTTACGCACTCCTCCTATTCTATTATATTGCGCTCTAAAAAAGCGACTATTCTTTGCATTGCCTCGCTCTCACTCTCCCCGTCGCACTCTATCACTACTTCCTCCCCACATTTTACATTCGCTGCAAGAACAGAAAGAAAACTTTTCATATCTGTCACCGAATGCTCCTTTTTCAATGTAATCTTACATGGGTATTCCATCGCTATCGCTGTGATTTTTTCTGCCGGTCTGAAATGAAGTCCTGACCCAATCCCAACCATTACCTTTTGTACTATCATAGCTTACACCTTCTATCCTTACCGGTTATGCACCCTTCTCTTTTCATGTTGAAGCAATTGACTACAAAAAAGACAACCGTTCTATTTACTCCTGTACCGTAGCCTGCCCTTCATCCGTCATCGGTACATCTGTCTCCGTCTGGACAACCGTTGACGTACTGCTGTTTGTGGTCTCTAAAACCTCCGACGCTGTCGTATCCTCCTCTATCTTCGTCAGATAAACATAAACGCTGACATCATTCGTCACTCTCAGATTCTCCGGCACCGTAAACTTCAAAATCACCTCATTATTTCCCTCAACAGTATTTTTCAAATCCACATATGGCTGCAGATTATTGACGCTAAAACTGCTCTGGTTCTTTTCCAGTCCCACCAGTGTCACACTGACACTTCTACTGGTAATCTCCGCTGTGTATCCATCCGGAATATTAATCTTATCAATGTCACTGATTGGAATACGATAAGTATTCGTGATAAGCGGTTCAACTTTTGCCGTAATCTTCACAATGGAATCGCTACTGTTACAGAGATAGACACCATCTGGAAGCAGCGCCGAGATATCCGCCTCCACGGATATATTTGTCTGCGCATCCGTGACATTCAGCAATTCATCCGGCAGGACAATACTTTCCACCTGTGCCGCCGACGGTCCTGCAATTTTCACCGTGGTCTTGTCTGTCGTAACCTCCGTAATCTCGTAACCGCTTGCTACCTCTCCTGTATAACCACATTTCAGTGGAACCTCCCGCACCTGATAAATATTGGCGGTATAATCTACAGAGCTGACACTGAAAGAAACCTGCGAATCCAACTTCATCTCTGTTCCACTGTCTGTATAACCTTTTAAGTCAAGTGCCATCTGGAAATCCTGTGTCCTTCCCGACAGATCGATTTTCGCTCTGACAGAATTAATCTGATTGACTATCGATTCCGGTCCCTTTAATGTCACATTTTGAGGAGATATTCCCTCCTTGGCAAGATAGTAGGCACTGGAAACCTCTGCCGCATGGTAAATCTGCACCTCATAATTTTTTTCGATAACCTGCTCAATATCTAGCTTCATCGTCATTGTCTTTAAGGTAATCTCACAACTTTTATCATATTTGGAATTTCTAAACTGCACATATATGGGAACTGCGTCAACATTTGACTTTTCACTAAAAGGGGCATAGGCATAAAAATACTCTTTAGTCATTTTGTCAACCATGGAGCGCGGTCCCTTCACTGACACAATCACTTCTTTTCCCGAAGTAACCTCATATACCTGAGAATTATTCGTAACTACATCTTCATCAAGAATCGTCACCGGTATCCCCTGAATGGTTCTTGTGATATCCGGATCATCAATATTAACCACAATAATCCATAGTGCTATGGCAAATAACAGAGATATTAATTTAAATCCGATATTATTTGTTAATATCTTTTTCATTATGCTTTCTCCCCTTCCATATTTTGAATTTTTTGCCATCTATGTTCTTATTCTGAAGTTTTTCAAGCTCATGTCTTAATGTCTCTCCGTCAATATTGGTCGTCAGATTTCCAAACTTTGCGATAGAAACCTTTCCTGTCTCCTCCGATACAATAATCGTCAGACTGTCTGTCACTTCACTAACACCCACTCCTGCACGATGTCTGGTTCCCAGCTCTTTACTCAGCTCCATGTTATCTGACAAGGGAAGATAACAGGTTGCCGATACAATCCTGTCTCCTTTCACAATAACAGCACCATCATGCAACGGTGTATTGTGTTCAAAAATATTGATTAAAAGCTGGTTGCTGATTTCCGCATCTATCGCAATCCCCGTTCTCTCATACTCTGCCAGCTTAATCTCGTTCTCAATGACAATCAGCGCACCGGTCTTATGCTTTGCAAGCTCATAAGATGCCTTAATCAGTTCATTAATCGTTCTGTTGCTGAATTTCTCTGTGTTATTCTTGGCATCATCAAACGTAAATATCTGATTCAAAAACCTTTTTCTTCCAAGCTGCTCCAGTGCCTTGCGGAATTCCGGCTGAAAAACGATGATTAAAGCTATAATCCCCACATTAAAGGTTTTATCCGCTATCCATAATATCGTGGTTAAATTAAATATTGTGGCAATAAGCACAAAAGCAAGAAGAATTATAATTCCCTTAAAAAGCATCCATGCCCGTGTGCTCTTAATCCACACCATAACCTCATACACCAGAAACGCAATGATAATAATCTCCACCGCATCTGTCGCTGAAAATTTCGGTACCGTCATATATTTATCCATAAATGCAGCCAGATTTTGTAATATTTGCTGCATATAACCACTTCCTTGCACATAATAATCGATTTATTGTTTTCTTTTTTCTATAACTGCCTTTATCTTCTGCTTCTTTTAACATTAATATGCTTAACCTTTACATCAGTAGCAGTCACCTTAATCTTCGGTATCGCCTTGACATAATAGTAATAGTCATCATCCTCAAATTGCGTATACTCCGTTGCCGAATAATCAACCGCCAGCACGAATACCTGTAATATACAGGAAAGAATGATAGATAGCAGTGAAAAAGCACAAACCAGCCACAACTTAAAAATTCCATCAACCTCAAGTACATAGACGGCGGACAAAATGATAATCGCTTCCACAATGCCTGCTGCAATCAGCCCTATCGTTGATGAATTGTCTATGGAGAGCCGTTTCACACCATAGGCAATCAATCCTGCCGCCACAAAGGCAATAATCAATATCATCATTTCCTTATTAGAGAATAAATCTGTGATAAAGGAACTGATTCTCTCAACTCCCTTTGTACTTACCCCATTAAAAATCAAGACAGCCTCCGCCTTGGAATATTGCATAATATAGAATGTTACCGTTCCAAATATCATAGGGATAATCGCTGCCGGTGTCATAGCAGTCCCCACAAGCAGCGGCATGATAAACGGTATCTTTATGACGCACAGAATCGTCATTAGCATCATCACATACCCATATCTTGAAGAGAAACGGAAATACACAAGATACATAATAATATAAATCAGCACCACCACCAAAGCCATCTCCGGCGATATGCTGTACATATTAAGAATCGTTACCAGAGAATTAATCAGTACAATCAGATTAAACGGTAAAACACTGCATATCACAGAAAGAACAACTATGATAAATTTATTGCTTACCACAGAGGAATATCCTATATACGAATCAATCATCAGTAACGATGTCAATGTCAGAGTAAATTTGATAACCGGCAAAATGTAACGTGAATACCGGCTATAAATCCTTCTTAAGTTTTCTTTAATATTCAAAAGTAATGTCATCAGTGCCATTTCCTCCCAGTTTTGTTTCGCTCTTATTTTTTTCTTCCCTCTTATACATCAGATACAATTCTTTCAGATTATCTGAATATCCCTTATTCTTTTCCTGCATACCGATATACTTCACCGAGTATACCATATACGTTATCAGCATATATATGATAAATACAATCACGTAAATCACTAACAGCTTAATACCAAGATTCATCAGTTTGATACTGATGAGCTGCTTGACAAAAAACTCCAGTCTTTGCAGAACGCATAATGCCACTACCAGAATATAGGCTACCGTAACCACTACTGCTGCCTTTATCATATTCAGACTCACATAGTCTCTCTTGCTGTATTTATTACACTTAATTGCCTCTTTTCCCTCACCTTGCTCATAAATCGCCAGTTTGGTCATCAGTTTAATCTTGTCTTCATTAAGCATAATTCACCTCATCATCTATTATAAAAAATAACATATCGATTTATTATATCACATTTAACCGAATTAATCTATCATTTTTTCTAATATTGAGGTTTTTAATTAGCCGGACTTTTGATATCTGCTCAAAGTCTTTCATAAATGGACTTTGGGCAGATATCATTTAGTCCAGGTTATTAAAAAACGATATACTAGTATATCATAAATTAAGTTTCTGATACTTTCAATTTGTTCAAACCAAGCATTTCCAAGGATTCTCAGTATTTGTTTCAATCAG
>CACXFV010000158.1 GCA_902767015.1 uncultured Lachnospiraceae bacterium
GATACCGGAAGTGGAAGAAGCGGATGGAGAGATAAAGGCGGAAGAGATACCGGAAGTCGAAGAAGTCGCTGAGGTTGAGACGATAGTTGAAGCAGTTACTACTGATATTGAAGAAAGAACAGAGAGTGAGAAGCATGATGCCGGGAACGAAGTGATTGAGGGAGCTCTGTCCGATATTGACCTGGCAGAAGAAGTGAAGGCGGCCATGCATCAAAGCAGTGATTCTGCAAACGATGAGCAGAAAACTGAAGTAGAAAAGATAGATGCAGAAAAGACTGAAACGGAAAATGACAAAAATATAGGAGATGTGCTGGAAGATATTGATGAGGCTGCCGATGAGTCTGATGAACAGCAAAGCAATCCGGAGGAAGTCGAGGAAGACGAGGATCGTTATAGAATGGTAAATCATCAGATTCCGGATAACTATCGGGAAATGTTTGATGATTTCTTAAGTACGGAAAGTATGGAGGAGAACATTGCAGCAGCACTGGATAATCTGATTAATAAATTTGACATGGATGGAACCTCAAAGACAAATAATGTAGTGATAACGGGAACAGCAAAATCAGGTAAAACCACCTTGGGACTCAGTATTATTAAGGCCGCCAACAGAGGGCGTCACCGAAGCGGCAGAAAGGTTGCCAAAGTAAAGGCAAGCGTACTCAATAAACGTGGCGTTGCCCTTGCGATGACACAGATTATAGGAACTGATCTGATTATTGAGCAGGCAGGCAATCTGATGCCTAATACTATCGTGGATTTAATGATTGCGATGAAGAATTATACAGAGGAGATGTTGATTGTCATAGAGGATGATAAGGCAGCAATCGACAGAATGCTGATGAATTCTCCGGAGCTTAAAAATATGTTTACCAACCGGTTCGACATAGAAGAGATGGAAATCAATGATATGGTAAGAATTGCGAAAGACTATGCAGCATCACAGATGTACGACATTGATGAGATTGGAGAGCTGGCACTGTATGCCAAGCTTGATGATATCAGCGGACGAAACCCGGTTATGTCGATTGAGGACATACAGGAGGTTGTCGACGATGCAATACGGAACGCAAAGCGATTTACGTTTGGTAAAATATTTGGAATGATGAAAAAAGCAAAGGGCGAACGCGGTGTATTGTCTGAACAGGATTTTTTGGATTAAGCTTAGGGAAACATTGAGTAGTAAAAGAACGATACAAGAAATATAAGAAAGGAAAGGCATCTGTTTAATATAATGGGTATATTGCGAGGTGCAGGGTATCATCATGGAAGTTTTGGAACTAAAAAAACAGGCTAATGAGATTAGGAAAGGTATTATCACGGCAGTTCACAGTGCAAAGTCAGGTCATCCGGGCGGCTCACTGTCGGCAGCGGATATCATGACATATCTGTATTTTGAGGAGATGAATATTAATCCGGAGAAGCCGAAGATGGAGAGCAGAGACAGATTTGTGCTGTCGAAGGGACATGTTGCGCCGGCACTTTATTCTACACTTGCCCACAGAGGCTATTTTCCGGTAGAAGATTTAAAGACACTGAGAAAGGTGGGGTCTTATCTTCAAGGGCATCCGGACATGAAGGGAACACCGGGCGTAGATATGTCAAGTGGTTCTCTTGGTCAGGGGATTTCCGTGGCAGCAGGGATGGCATTATCTGCAAAGCTGTCGGGGGATGATTACAGAGTGTATACACTTCTCGGTGATGGTGAGATACAGGAAGGACAGGTATGGGAGGCGGCGATGTTTGCCGGCTTTAGGAAACTTGATAATCTTGTGGTTATTGTCGATAATAATAATCTGCAGATTGATGGCAGTGTGGATGAGGTTTGCTCACCATATCCGATTGATGAGAAATTTAAAGCTTTTCATTTTCATGTCATCAATATAGATGCTCATGATTTTGAACAGATAAAGGCAGCGTTTGATGAAGCCAGGACAGTGAAAGGAAAACCGACAGCGATTATTGCAAAGAGCATCAAGGGCAAGGGTGTTTCCTTTATGGAAAATCAGGCAAAATGGCATGGAAGTGCGCCGAATGATGAGCAGTATGAACAGGCGATGAAAGATTTAGAGGAGGAAGGTGCAGCATTATGTCAGAAGTAATAAAGAAAGCGACAAGAGAAGGTTATGGTGATGGACTGGCAGAAGTAGGAAAGGAATATGATAATCTGATTGTTTTGGATGCTGACCTGGCAGAAGCAACTAAGACAAATATATTCAAAAAAGCATTTCCTGACAGACATATCGATTGTGGTATTGCAGAGTCAAATATGATGGGTGTGGCAGCGGGACTGGCGGTTACGGGAAAGGTACCGTTTGCCAGCTCTTTTGCGATGTTTTCTGCGGGAAGAGCTTTTGAGCAGGTAAGAAATTCCATTGGCTACCCACATCTGAATGTGAAAATCGGTGCGACTCATGCCGGAATTTCAGTGGGTGAGGATGGCGCTACGCATCAGTGCAATGAGGATATTGCGTTGATGAGAACGATACCGGGAATGGTAATTTTAAATCCATCCGACTATGTGGAAGCTAAGGCGGCAGTAAGGGCAGCATATGAATATGAGGGACCATGCTACTTAAGATTTGGAAGGCTGGCGGTTCCCGTGATTAATGATCATGAGGAGTATCATTTTGAGATTGGCAAGGCAATTACTCTCAGAGAGGGAAGAGATGTGATAATTATTGCGACAGGACTCACGGTTTCTACTTCGTTAGAGGCGGCAGAGCTGCTGGCAAAGGATGGAATAGAGGCAGAAGTGATGAATATGCACACAATCAAGCCGATTGATGCAGAGGCAGTCATTGCATCGGCAAAGAAGACCGGAAAGATTGTGACCGTGGAGGAACATTCTGTTATCGGAGGACTAGGAAGTGCCGTATGTGATGTGCTTTCGGAGAATTATCCTGTGAAAGTCAAAAAGATTGGTGTCTATGACAGATATGGCGAGTCAGGTCCGGCAACAGAGTTGATTAAGAAGTATGGACTGGATGGAGAGAGCATTTATCATACAGTGAAAGCGTTCATGCAGTAGCAATTAATTCGGGAATCCTTATCGGTTAAGAGTTCCCGGATTTTTTGTGTTGTGGCAGAATAGTTAAAAATATAGAGATAGAGGTGCAAGAATGATTTTTTTATGTTATGACCGTTGTGGTACATGCCAAAAGGCTGAAAAATGGTTAAAAGAAAATTGGACAGTTTATGAGAAAAGAGCCATAAAGGAAGAGAAACCATCAGTAGAGGAGTTAAAACGGTGGCATCAGTTAAGTGGTCTGCCGGTCAGGAAGTTGTTTAATACGAGCGGCAGGTTGTATAAAGAGATGAGACTTAAAGATCGATTAAAGGATATGACAGAGGATGAAATGTTTGAACTGCTTTCTACAGATGGAATGCTGGTAAAGCGGCCAATGCTGATTGGTGAAGATTTTGTTGCAGTGGGTTTCAAAGAAGAGGAGTGGAAGAAATATTGCTGATATTTTAGCGTTGCTAGACACCGGTAATTTATGGTATACTAGAGGAACAGACATGAACGTGATATGTGCAAGGAAACAAGGTGGTGTATGGGCGTTTATGACAGATTATATTGTGGCGGCTGCCGGAAAGGAAGAACTATGTATAAAAACAAGGAAATAATTGACAAGCTGAAAGAAGGAAACAAGAAGTATATTGACGCTAAGACGAATGACGGAGATATTTCTGCTGACATCAGAAAGGATACGACTGTCAATGGTCAGCATCCATATGCGATTGTTGTGACATGCTCTGATTCAAGAGTGATTCCGGAGAGTATTTTTTCAGCAGGAATTGGAGAGATATTTGTGATAAGAGTTGCAGGAAATGTTATTGGGGAGCATGAACTGGGAAGTATAGAGTATGCTGCCGGTCATTTGGGTACAAAAGTAATCATGGTACTCGGCCATACCCATTGCGGTGCCGTAGGTGCAACACTGCAGGGCGGTGCAGAGGGATATACAAAGCTTTTGACAGATGCCATTAAGAAAGCAATCGGTGATGAAAAGGACGAGAGCAAGGCATGTGCACTGAATGTCAACAGAGGTGTGGAGATTATCAATAAAGCACTTGAAAATCATGAGGAAATTAAGGCATCAGAGGTAGATGTGCTTGGTGCAGTCTATGATATTGAGACAGGAAAGGTTGACTTTTTTGAGTAGGACCCGGATGTGAATGGTAGAGAAGAGGCTTTCAGAATTGACGGAGGCACAGTTGGCTGTTTCAGATGTAACGAATAATAATAATCAGGAGGACTACCGAAAATGAACAGATTCAGGTTGCCATACCATTTAATCGTAGAAGAAGGAATCTTCTACAAGGTAAACGAGGTCATGGAGGATGTATTTCCGAATGTGACACAGAGAAAGACCATTATTGTAACAGAAGAAAATTTGCAGAATATTTTTACGGATATTTTGCAGGGAATACAGGAGGATTTTGTCAACAGCGAAATGTACCTGATTCAGGGAGCGACATATGATAATGCTGTGGATTTGGCGAAGTACATTACAATGAACGACATCACCCTTGTTATCGGTTTCGGCGGTGGAACGGTCCTTGACCTTGCCAAATTTGCTGCGTTTGTGAGCAAGACAAATCTCATATCTCTCCCGACAACCCTCAGCAATGACAGCCTCGCTTCACCGGTAGCGGTGCTTGGAACGGAGGGAAAAGCACGTAAAACATTCCGGTGTACCATTCCTGATGCGATTCTGGTAGATGTGAATACGATTATGAGTGCACCAAAACGGCAGCTATTGTCGGGTATCGGGGATACCATCAGCAAATATACGGCATTAAATGACTGGAAAATTGCTTATGCAAAAGGCAAAGAGTATGTGGATGATTTTGCCTATATGATTTCAAAAATGGCATTTAATTCCATTTGCTACAACGACCAGAAAGAGCTTCAGTCTAAGGATTTCATCAAGCGTCTTACTCAGGCACTTGTGATGGGAGGACTTGCCATGGAGATAGCCGGTTCCTCCAGACCGAGCAGTGGTTCCGAGCATCTTTTCTGTCATGCATTGGAAGAAAATTTTAGTGAGTATGTTAATGTACCACATGGAATCGCAGTGGCCATCGGCAGTTATGGTGCCTGTATTTTCCAAAACAGGAATATAGAAAAGATTAAAAGGCTGCTCAGAGAATATGACATCTTTAAGTCTCCTTCGGAATATGGAATTACAGAAGAAATCTTTGTAGGCGCATGGCAGCAGGCAGCGGCTACGAGACCGGACAGATACACGATATTAAATGAAACGGATCTGTCTGAGGAACGATTAAAAGCAATCTATGCAGAAATGGAGACCTTCAATCGTTAAGAAAACGAAGGAAGGTCTGCTGTGGCAAACGAGGCGGGGAGGTTATTTTTCCAGTGCATTCAGGGACATTTTTAGTATCCGTTCTACCTCGTCTTCGGAGAGTGCCACATATTTTGCCAACTCAGAGATTGTGGGTGTTCTGTTAAACTCTTTGCCAAGTGCAACCGAGGCTCGGTCCAGTTCATTGGCCCGGTCGGCAGCATGGGCACTAATGCGAAGCGAAGCCTCCTGTTCTAAAATACAATCGTTAATGGCATTACGTATTTTGGAAATAATATGTTTGTGAAAGCAATCTAACAGGGCTGCTTCAGAAAGATTATCTTCATAAATGCTTTTGAATGTCATGATACCCTCCATTAATCCGAGGTTACCCTCCTGAATTAAATCACCGTAGGCAACACCTCTGCTTTGAAATTCATCCGCAATCGGTGGAACAAGAGAAATGTTCATCTCTGTAAGCTGATTGATGAAGGTGTGGTTTTGATGATCGTTAAGGTAATGCAACAGCGTCTGATGTTCTTCGGATGCGGTACAGGTCTGGCGGTTGTCCAGTTCTTTTAAATACATTTCTATCATATTCCGCTCTTTGGCATCCATAATTCTTGGGGAATTAGTATGGTAACCCTCCACTGTGATATTTTTCTCAGTCATATATTGATATACCATATCATACATTGCCGCATCAGGAATAATGCTGTCAAGGGAGTTTTTGATTTCCTTTTGGGTGAGGGTACCGCCGTTGATGTTTGCTGTTTCAACGAGATAAGAGAGTGCCTCGTTAAAGTCCGTCTTTTTGGTATTCATATCATTGTCATAATTATTTGTATTCTGCTCCATAATCTGCTTCACCTTTCTATTCATGTCTTGATTTATTTTATCCCAAATGTTAAAATAAAGCAATGTTATATTTAGTATAGGTGGAGCATACGTGTGGATAGTGGCAACCATGACCGGTGTTTTTGGAAAGGAAGGTATGATGATGAAGAGAAAGAGAAGAATGGCCGGGTTACTTTTGTTGTGCGTGCTGAGTATGTCTCTAGTGGCATGTTCGCAAATCGGTGGAAGTAGTACAAGCTCTGATAAGGAGGGAGTTTCAAACGGGCAGCAGGATAAAGGTGCAAAAGACAGTGACTTAAAGAAGGACAATACAGAGGATAGCAGTACGAAAGATGGCAGTGCGAACACCGGGGACATAGAGGTCAACAATTCCAACATGACGGAAGAAGAGATGTATCAGGCTTTGTTTGATATCAATAATGCAATATCGATACAGCTTGAAATTTCACAGACTGAGCTTGATAAATTGCAGGAGGATTATATCCGGTACGATACACGCAATTCAAAATCACCTATCTACAGAATGGCAGATAAGGTAATTATTACGATTGATGATGAGGTATTTGAGATAGAGGAGGTCGGAATCCGTCTTAAAGGTAATACCTCAAGGGTACCTGTGTATGATAAGAAGACGGGGCAGCCGAATCTTTCCCATTATAAGCTGAGCTTTCATGAGACCTTCGATGATGAGGAATATTATGGAGAAGATGCAAAGGTATGGGAAAGTGAGGCCGAGCGTCAGGAGAGAAAGGACAGGAGATTTGCTACACTCAAGGAGCTGGAGATAAAATGGAATAAGAATTTTGATGATACGCATATAAGAGAATACTATGCCAATTCTATTTTCAGAAAAGCAGGTGTGTTGGCACAGCAACTTAATCTGTGTTGTCTGGGAGTGAATGGCGACAATTATGGTGTCGTTAATATCTATGAGCCGGTTGATAAAATTTTCATTGAGAGAAATCTTCCGAAAGAGGATTGGGGAGGGGACTTATATAAATGCGGCTGGACATTTAAACCTGCCAATTATGTGGAGGGTTCTGTGACCTATGGCATTCAGGATAAAGATGAGAATAAATTTTATAACTATTCTCTGAAAACAAATAAAAATGATTCCACACATGCACAATTGATACATTTGTTGGAAGTGTTAAACAAGAAGAAAGTCTCCAAAGAGGATTTTGAAGGTGTGATAGATGCCGATTATCTTACAAAGTTCCTTGCGGCAAGTTACTTTATGGGAGATCCGGATGATTTGAGAAATAATTACAATAATCATTATGTGTATTTTCTAAAGAGCAGCGGTAAAGCGATATTTATTCCTTATGATAATGACAGATGCCTGGGATTGACACATTCGTGGAATCCGGATCAAACAGGAATGACAGAGGTGTCTCCGTATTCCGACAGAGCAGAGGGAAATAACAGCAAGCAGAAAAATCCTGTGATTATATATTCTGTTCTTGAAGATGGTTATTATGTGAATGAATACACGGAAGAATTAAAGAAGATAGCGGAATTTGAAGATTGGAAAGAGGATAATTTTGAGCAGGTATATGAGATTGCAAAGGAGAATTACGAACAGGTAGTAGTTCCCGCTGTCAAATTTGAAAATGTGGACGAAGAATTTAAGTTTAGCCTTGAGGGAGAATTTACCAACGGTGATGAAACAAATATGTCATTTCAGGAATATGTCCAAAGGCTGATGGATACATTTAATGAATCTCTTCATTCGGCATAAGGGTGAAGTGCTGCAGTGCGGACACGATATGCGGATGATAACAGAGAAAGTGAATCAAAGGAGTTTTGCTCACGGAGATTATCGCCAGTCTGTCCTTAAGGATGCGATAAGAAACATTGCGTAGGGCAGGCTGGGGATTGCCGGTAACCGATAAATTCGGATATGATGATTCAAATTCCTTCGTCTGTGTATAATGCTTGATATATTCTTCGTAAGTATAGGTAATATCAGGTGTAAAGAATATATCTGTAAGTGAAAGAGATAACGGCGCAGTGTGAAACTGCTCCTCTGAAAAAAATGGGACTTCCAGCGTAATATGATTATGCTTAAGGAGCGTGGTCACAGCACTTCGATATTTTCTACGGTATGCAAAAATTCTTTGCCTGTCATGAGGTGCGATATGGTTCCGTTCAAGAAGCTGATTTAAAAGTTCTTCTGAAATTGTGTAAATTGGCAGGCTGTTGCTGCTCATCAGCCAGTCACCATTTTGGTATAATTTGTACAAAAGGGCAGAGTATTCCTGCTGGCGGTCACATCTGTAAATATCCATCAGTGGCAAGGCTTTTTCTAAAAGCAGTTGTGCATTCTTTTGTCCAAAACGGATATCCTCCTTTGTCTTGCTTAGTGTGTATCTGGCATCTGACGAAAATCCGGTAATAGCGTGTCCACTCAGAAAGGCGGCGCCTGATACTTTCAGTACATGGTGAAATACTTCGCTTTTAGAGGTCTGAATATAATATGATGAAATCTGACCTGTCATATATAATGGAATGTTATCCTCCAGCTCAGACATCATCTGGGAGAAAGTATAATTGATATTGTGGATGATATGCAGGTGTAATCCCTTCTTCAACAACATCGCCATCCCCATTGTCCATTTTTTGTTAAACTCAGAAGTCTCCGACATTTTTCCGAGGTGCACATCACTGTAAAGAATGCAGTCCTGCATTGATTTTGAGAGGAGGGTAGCCCTGATAAAGTCAAGCTCACTCTCCATAAGCTGTGTTGTGCCGGAATACTTTTTTGTGGCAGAAAGTCCAAAAGGAGATGCGGTCACCTTTTCGTTCAGTGGAATGGAACGGATAAATTTATCCGAATGAAAGGAATCCATTCTTTTTAGAAAGTGATAGACACTCTTTATCTCTGATGAGTTTGTATTTGTTTCCAGCCATTTAATGATGAGCCTGCATTGTTCTTCGGCGTCGGAAATCTCCAGGTAATCAGGTTCTATAAAATCAGCAATGACAATTCTTTGCCGGTTATCTGGCTGTCTGATAATATATTTTGCGATATCCGTATTAAATTTTCCGATATCTCCCGGGCGGCGTTGACCGGAAAGAATTTTAGAGACATGAGATGGGTCAAAGTGCAGAGCCTTCGCAAGGTGACTGATTTTTATATTCAGTTTCGTAAACAAGGTGTTTAGATTATCAAGGTATGTCTCATAGTCTACGGATAATCCCTTTGTCAATATTTTATAAAAATTCAGATATACCTCATCTTCATCAAGAGAGATAGCCTTTTCTTTTGCGATAGCAGCGATACCTGCGGAAAGCAATTTGAGCTGATGATTGTTTAATCTCGGTTCCCGTTCGCCGTTTCGATAGCGGGTCAGGGTACTGGTGGAGATGCCGGAGGCTTTAGCTAATTCAGTTGTGGAAATGTCTATTTCTGTGAGGTATTCATTTAATTTTTCGCTGAAAGTCATGTTGAAAAGCTCCTTATTAATTAAATTTTTTATTTGAATTTTCTATTCTTATTCTATAATTTAAAAGTGATAAATTCAATGTCAATGCCGATATTTTTTTCAAAATGCCAATGGCTTTTTGGCAGAAATTTGTCATATTGTTGACATTATGTCATTGCATTGGAGCATATCAGTATTCTTGGAAAAATCTGCTGACTTTTTTGAATAGTGTTCTTCAATCTGTCAATAATTTATATAAATGATGGAAAGGGGGCACAGTTTTTGTGAGAAAATTAGTATATGTATTAGTAATTTTGATTACCGTTTTATCGGTGGAGCAGTTGTATGACGAATATGGAACAAAAGAGGTCAGAGATAAAGATATATCGGGGGTTTTGGTGAGTACGCTGGACCACGCGGGAATCTATGAAAGCGAATGCAGCATAGAGGGCTACTATTACTATGGCGCTATGTATCTTGCCGGTGACAGTGCTCATGAGCTGTTAAATCAACTGGCGGGATATATGGGAGTTGAGGGGGAGTACGAATTTTCCAGAAGTAATACAGATACCGGATATGAAGCTGTTCTTGTCAAGGAAGCCGAGAGTTCCCGATTGGAATTGAAGCTGATTACAGTAGAGCAGGAGGAAAACAAAAATCTTATCAGTCAGAATCAGTATATCAGTATTAATTTAAAAATCTTCAATTCGGTAAGCAGTGCATTTTATTACAGAAAAGTAGTTGCAGGGAGCATGGAAAAGCTGTTTGACGAATGGGAGAAAAAGAATGGTGTAACAGATGAATATGCCAAAAGAAGGCATAATCTTATCGATAATTTAGATGTGAGTGTCAAGGGAAAAATTCACGGATATGTGCAGCCGGAGACACAGAAGGAGGTGGCAGCAGGGTTAATCACGGCGATTGGTGCGGAAACTATTTTTGAAAATCTGCAGGACACAGAAAGAACAGCGGAGAATAATGGACATCCATTGTACAGTATATATGCCTATACTTCCGGTATTAATGATTACGTTGCCATCGGAAAAAATAAAATTAACATCAATGTTGTTTTTACTTACAGTGAAGATGAAAATGTAACATATATTCATATCGGCTCTCCGATTATCAATTATGATTATTAATCTAAATTGATTATCATAATTGAAATACTACAGGTATATATTTATTTATAGTCTCTGTTAAGCGCAGCGCAGTATTTTGCTGGCATCAGTAACGATTATTGATAATATATATCAGGAGGAAAATGAATTGCTGAATTATATTTGGGCGTTTATGATTGTTGTGGGGATTGTGTATGCAATGATGACCGGGAATATGGAAGCTGTCTCTAATGGATTTCTGAATTCGTCAAAAGAGGCGGTGACAATGTGTGTGACTATGCTGGGAGTCATCAGTTTTTGGATGGGAATTATGGAGATTGGAAGAAAAGCGGGAGTTACACAACAGCTGACAAGACTTGTAAGCCCCCTTGTCAACTTCATGTTCCCTCATATCCCTAAAAAACATAGGAGTCGTGAATATATTACGACGAATATGATTGCCAATATTCTGGGACTTGGCTGGGCAGCCACACCTCCGGGACTCAAAGCGATGGAGGAGTTGGCACGATTGGAGGAGGAGAGGGAAAATGCAGACGAGAGTAAAAGCAGTCACACAGTAGCGCAGGCAAGAGAGGCAAGTGATGAAATGTGTACTTTTTTGGTGCTGAATATTTCTTCGCTGCAATTGATACCGATTAATATTATTGCCTACAGAAGCCAGTATGGAAGTGTCAATCCTGCAGCGGTAGTGGCACCTGCAATTATGGCGACAACCGTAAGCACAGTAGTGGGAATCTTTTTTTGCAAAATGATGACATGCAATAGAAGAAAGGAAAAGAGAAATAAGGGCATAAAAAAATCGGGGTGACAAGATTTGAACTTGCGACCTCTTAGTCCCGAACCAAGCGCTCTACCAAGCTGAGCCACACCCCGAAATAAAAAAGTACATATAAAATATATCTGTAAGGTACGATGAAAAGTGATGAAACATCGTACCTTGTTATTATAGCATTAATATAAGGATTGTCAAATGTTTTTTTTATATCTTAAGGAATTTTTTGAATTATCTCAAGTGCTGAATAGTTACAGGCTTTCTTGATTTTTCAAAAAATAACGAATAATTATCACAAATGAGACATACACTGATATATAACTTTTATATTCAGGGAAAAATACATGAATTTCTTAATATATATTTCCAATTTTATGATGCCGTTGGTGGTTTTTTACATAGTGGGAATGGGCATTCTGCAAAAAAAACATGTTTATGATGATTTTGTGGAGGGGGCAAAGGAGGGCATTAAGACGGTATTACAGGTAATGCCGACACTCATAGGTCTGATGGTTGGGGTCGGTGTCTTAAGCTCCTCGGGATTTCTGGAATTTTTTGTAAAAAAAATAGCCCCTGTTACCACAATAATAGGGATACCGGCTGCAGTAATGCCTGCCGTCATTGTGCGAATGTTTTCCTCATCGGCAGCAACAGGCCTTGTACTGGATGTGTTTAAACAATATGGAGCAGATTCTTATGAAGGTTTTTTGTCAGCCATCATGATGAGCAGTACCGAAACGATTTTTTACACCATGTCGCTATACTTTATGACGGCAAAGGTCTCTAAAGTGAGGTGGACACTGGCAGGAGCTCTTGTCAGTATGGCAGCAGGTGTTGTGGCGAGTGTGGTGCTTGCGGGAATTATGTGCTGATTCCTGCAAAGTACGTTATGTTACCGTTACTTGTGAATATTGTTTTAAAGACCTTGATTTTATGTGAATTATTTTGTAAAATAGCATGTAATGGCAAAATAGACGTTGCATCGCAATTTCTACTTGCCCCGTTGCGAAACGCATCGGTATGCTAGGAGGTGTAAACATGGATTTAACGATTATTAAAGATTTGTACAGAAATACAGATCAGTATGTAGGTAAAAAGGTAACAGTAGGCGGATGGGTAAGAAGTATCAGGGATTCTAAGACATTTGGTTTTATTGTGTTAAATGATGGAACATTTTTTGAGACACTACAGGTAGTGTATAATGATAAAATGGAGAATTTTGATGAGGTGTCCAAGCTCAACGTAGGTGCTGCCGTGATTGTCAGCGGTACCCTCATTGCGACACCACAGGCAAAGCAGCCGTTTGAGGTGCAGGCAGAGGAAGTAGTGATAGAAGGAACATCAGCACCGGATTATCCATTGCAGAAGAAGCGCCATAGTTTTGAGTATTTGAGAACAATATCTCATTTGAGACCGAGAACCAACACTTTTCAGGCAGTATTCAGGGTGCGTTCTCTCATTGCCTATGCGATTCACAAGTTTTTCATGGAGAGAGATTTTGTGTATGTGCACACACCGCTGATTACAGGAAGTGACTGCGAGGGTGCGGGAGAGATGTTTCGGGTTACCACGCTGGATATGGACAATCTTCCGAGAACAGAAGATGGAACAGTAGATTATTCAAAGGACTTCTTTAACAAAGAGACGAATCTTACGGTATCAGGACAATTAAACGGTGAGACCTATGCCATGGCATTTAGGAATATTTACACCTTTGGTCCTACCTTCCGTGCTGAAAATTCTAATACAACAAGACATGCGGCAGAGTTCTGGATGATAGAGCCGGAGATTGCATTTGCAGATTTGAAGGACGACATGATGTTGGCAGAATCAATGTTGAAGTACATTATTAGTTATGTGATGGAAAATGCAAAGGAAGAGATGCAGTTCTTTAACAGTTTTGTTGATAAAGGGCTTATTGAAAGACTGAATGGCGTTTTGCATTCGGATTTTGGACATGTGACCTATACAGAGGCCATCGATTTATTAAAGGAACATAATGATCAGTTTGATTACAAGGTTTCATGGGGCTGTGACCTGCAGACAGAACATGAGAGATATCTGACAGAGGAGATTTTTAAGCGTCCTGTTTTTGTGACAGACTATCCGAAGGAGATTAAAGCTTTCTATATGAAGCTGAATGATGACAACAAGACGGTGGCTGCCATGGATTGTCTGGTTCCGGGAATCGGTGAGATTATCGGAGGAAGCCAGAGAGAGGATGATTATGATAAGCTGGTAAAGAGAATGGACGAGTTAGGTCTTAACAAAGAGGTTTATAATTTCTATCTTGATCTTAGAAAGTATGGTACCGCAAGACATGCCGGCTTTGGACTTGGTTTTGAGAGATGTGTTATGTATCTCACAGGAATGGCGAATATCAGAGATGTTATCCCATTCCCTAGAACAGTCAATAACTGTGAATTATAGAACATAAAATTCAGAAGGAATGCTAGTGCACAAAATTCAGAAAGAATGCTAGAATACAAAAATATAGAAAGAATGCGAGAGCACAAAAGACAGACAAAGAAGACCGGATGTATTATAAAACAGAAAAGAAATGATGAATTATGAGAGAATATAATCTTGGCGGCAATTCTTCAGGGAGACATTATCGTGGGGCATATGGCTCAATGGCATATGCCTCCCGATATGCCCCACGGGACAGTCAGTTAGACGATTACCTGAATGAGGAAGAAGATACCGGTGAACATCAGAAAAAAGGCAGACGTAAGCAGAGAAAATCAGGCAGGATAGGCAGGATTATTAAAAAAATTTTGCTTGTCTTGCTTTTTATACTTCTTTTGGCTTTTGTAAGTGCGGGAATCGTACTGGGAGTGGAATATCGCAAATATGAGCTGGCGGCCAGAAGAATTGTCAGAGAGGCGGGAGAGACTATATTCAAACAGAATCAGACCAGTGTGATTTATGATTGCAATGGAAATGTCATTACAGAGCTGATTGGTGAGCATGATGCGTATTATATTGAATATGGCAATATTCCCTATTTTGTAAGACAGGCGCTTATTACCAGTGAAGACAGAAATTTTTATTCACATTCAGGCGTAGATTTTAAGGCGGTAATGAGAGCGCTGGTGGTGTTGGTTCAGAATAAAGGAAAAATTACACAGGGCGGAAGTACCATTACGCAGCAGTTGGCAAGAATTATTTTCCTCTCCCATGAGGTTTCTATGGAGCGCAAGGTCAAGGAGATGTTTATTGCAAGGGAGTTGGAAAAGAAGTATTCAAAAGAACAGATACTGGAATTTTACATCAATAATATTTATTTCGGCAATGGTTTTTATGGCATTGAGGCGGCTTCAAGAGGATACTTTAACAAGTCTGTCACGGAGCTTTCTCTGGCTGAAATGGCATTTGTGTGTTCTATTCCCAACAATCCTACCATGTATGATCCTTTTGTCAATGGTGAGGCGACACTGGCGCGGAAGAACAGAATTTTAAGACAGATGTATGAACAGCAGGATATTGATGCACAGATGTATGAGGAGGCTTTAGATGCCACGATTGTTTTATATCCTGCCATTAATGAAAAAAATAATTATGTGGAGACATATGTGAGATATTGTGCCACTATTGCGCTGATGCAAAATGTGGGATTTGAACTTGAATATGATTTCGGAACAAAGGAAGAACAAGAGATATATGAGAACAGATTCAATTCCTTTTATAATCAGATATCGGCAAGTCTGTATACAGGAGGGTATAAAATTTATACCAGTATAGATTTGGAAAAACAGGCCAAGCTGCAGGAAATCCTTGATGAGAAGCTTTCAGGCTATCAGGAGGTTAATGAGGAAGGAATCTATACCATGCAGGGCTCTGCTACCTGTATCGACAACAGCACGGGGAAGGTGGTTGCGATAGTGGGAGGCAGAAGTCAGGAATATAACGGTTACACACTGAACAGGGCATACCAGAGTTATCGTCAGCCCGGAAGCACCATTAAGCCGATTTTAATTTATACACCGGCATTTGAACGCAATTTTTATCCGGATACCATTGTGACGGATGAACCCGTTGAGAATGGTCCTGTCAATTCGCCAAATGTATATGAGGGAGATATGACACTGAGATATGCGGTGGAAAAGTCCAAGAATACCATTGCGTGGAAAATGTTTGACCAGATAGGTATCAGTACATGTATACAGTATTTGAAAAATATGGATTTTCACCGCATTGATGTAAGAGATTATGTCCTTCCTATGTCCATAGGCGGCATGACATACGGGGTGTCAACGCTTGAAATGGCGTCAGCCTATTGTGCTCTTGAAAATGACGGAATGTTCAGGACACCGACTTGTATCACAAAGATTACAGACAATCAGGATAATATAATGATAGACAATATTAACTATCAGGCTGCCAGAAACACAACGATACAGATGAGACAGATTTATCAGGATAATGCAGCCCATATGATGACAGATGTCCTTAAGGGCGTTCTGATAAGCGGTACAGGGCGCAATTATAATATTGATAATGCTATTTGTGCGGCAAAGACAGGAACGACAAATGATAATAAAGACGTATGGTTCGTAGGATATAGCGGATATTATACCACGGCTGTATGGGTAGGATATGATCTGCCTCAGATTATTAATGATGGGTATGGAAATACATGCTCCGGCAATATCTGGAGGGAATATATGGCTTATCTTCATGAGGGACTTCCGGTCATAGATTTTGTACCATATGTAGGGGAGGACGGAAGACTGAGCAATGGTGAGGAAACCACGGAGGAGATAACTACGGAGTCAGAGACGACGGAGATTGCGATATATACAGAGAGTCCTACGGACATTCCGCCGATAGAGATAACAGAACAGAATAGTGACGAAAATCAGAATCAGGGAAATCCCGGTGATGAAACAGTCAGTGAATATGGTGGCAATGCAGGAGAATCCATTGGGCAGGACATGAACAGGGAAAATCCGCCGACACAGGAGACGACGGAAGAACATACGACAGAGCAGGAGACTACCTCAAGAAGAAAGGGAAACTATGTTCCATCAGGTCCAAGTTATCGGAAAAATAATGAAGCGCCGGGGGGGGCTGACAATGGTGTGTATCAGGAATACTGGGGATGATATTGAACTTCTAAAATATTGAACTTTTCATGGATGAACTGCTGTTGAGGTATTGAACTTTTATAGAAAGATATTGAACTTATTTTGAACTTATGGTAGAATGCCTTATATCAGACAGGAAGGGAATGAGAGGCGATAGATGGATACATTTTCAAACAGATTAAAGGCGATAATGGCTGAAAAGAATTTAAAGCAGATTGATGTCATCAGACTGGTGGAGAGTGCCGGCAAAGAAAGCGGCATCAAAATTGGAAAAAGTCACATGAGCCAGTATATCAGTGGTAAGACAGTTCCAAGGCAGGATATTATGTCTGTGTTGGCAAAGGCATTGGAAGTGGATGAAAAGTGGCTGAAGGGCGAACTTTCAAGTGCACCTGTTGGTGACAGTGAAAAAAATATAAGTGAAAAGATAAAAATCAGTGAGGCAGGAGGCAGAACGATGAAAGAATTTAAAAAGTCATGTAAATTGGATAATGTATTGTATGATGTGAGGGGGCCTGTTGTGGATGAGGCAAACAGGATGATAGATGCAGGAATGAATATTTTGAAGTTAAATATCGGGAATCCGGCACCGTTTGGTTTCAGTACGCCGGAGGAGGTCATTTTTGATATGCGTCAGCAACTTACGGAATGTGAGGGATATTCCGATTCAAAGGGGCTGTTTGCGGCGAGAAAGGCAATTATGCAGTATTCACAGCTCAAGAATTTACCTAATGTGGAAATATCTGATATTTACACGGGAAATGGCGTGAGTGAGCTGATTAATCTTTGTATGCAGGCATTATTGGATGAGGGGGATGAGATATTAATTCCGTCACCGGATTATCCTCTGTGGACGGCAACGGCTACATTGGCAGGTGGAAAGGTAGTTCACTACATATGTGATGAGGAATCGGAGTGGTATCCTGATTTGCAGGATATGGAGAAGAAGATTACTGACAGGACGAAGGCAATTGTCATAATCAATCCCAATAATCCCACAGGGGCATTATATCCGAAAGAAGTGCTGGAGAAAATCGTAGAGCTTGCCAGAAGACATCACTTGATGATTTTCTCTGACGAGATCTATGACCGGCTGGTAATGGATGACTATGAGCACGTATCCATAGCTTCTCTTGCACCGGATTTGTTCTGTGTAACATTTAGTGGTCTTTCAAAGTCGCATATGATAGCAGGTTTTAGAATCGGATGGATGGTTCTCAGTGGCAACAAGGCGATTGCAAAGGATTATATAGAGGGACTGAATATGCTGTCAAATATGAGACTTTGCTCGAACGTGCCGGCACAGTCCATTGTTCAGACGGCACTGGGAGGCTATCAGAGCGTGAAGAATTACATCGTGCCGGGCGGCAGGATTTATGAGCAGAGAGAGTATGTCTATAAGGCACTCAATGAGATACCGGGAATCAGTGCCGTGAAGCCGAAGGCAGCATTTTATATCTTCCCGAAGATTGATGTGAAGAAGTTCAATATCACCAATGATGAACAGTTTGCTGTGGATTTCTTAAGGGAAAAGAAGGTGCTCATTGTTCAGGGAAGTGGGTTTAACTGGAATAAGCCGGATCATTTCAGGGTGGTATATCTTCCGAGAATCGAAGTACTTGAGGATGCGATGAAAAAACTGGGTGAATTTATGAGTAGTTATAAGCAGTAGACATTGTGAAGCGTAGCATATTGGAACCGGTATACGGATAAGATAAGGAAAAAAGTATCAGGCCTGCGGGGAATACTCTGACGAGACAGAGTATTCCCCGGTTCCGTTTCCGGTTATTACGATTGTTCCATACTCACTGGTGCGGTAAGTAGTGGCATCTGCCTTCGTAAGAAGCGCCAACAGTTTATTTTCAGCAGGCTCCTCTGTACTGTCAGTGATAACGGCGATTTTGGGAGATACTGATGAGATAAGTTCATCGGAATTACCCGCCTTATTTCCGTGGTGCGGCACTTTAAGAATATCATACTGTCCATGGGAGGAAGCGAGGTAGCTTTTGATGCCGTCTTTTTCGATATCACCTGCAAAGAGGTAGGAATCTTTGTCATATTTGGCGGATACGACCAAAGACATATCGTTGTCGTTCGGTTCTTTTCCATCCTCTGTGGAATACGTTACAGAAGAGGCAAAAATCTGCCATGAAACATCGGCAAGCTGAAAGGCAATATCACCGGAGACACGCTGTGTGTTGATGTGAAGTGTGTCTGTGGCAGAGATTAACATACGATAACATTTATTGTCTCCCTCATAATCAGGAAGATATAGCGTACCAATGGAAAAATTTTCCATAATATAGGGAGCACCGCCTGCGTGGTCCTTGTCATAGTGAGTGATGATAAAATAGTCGATAGTCGATATCTCTCTGGCACTAAGGGATTCGATGATTTCATCAGAGGTGGCGGCATATCCGGAGTCGATTAAGACGGTGGTATCGTCTTTTTCAATCAGGATACAGTCGCCTTTTCCGACATCAAAGAAGGTAACCGTCATTTCACTGTTTTTAGAGTGGTCATTGGAGGAAGTTTTATGACAACTGCATACAGTTATTGTAAAAAATACAATGATTGATACGATACAGGTTATTTTTTTCATAGGGGTGCTCTCCTTTTAGATTGATTTGCCGTAACAGTCCCACCGTGAATCAAAAGATACAAAAAACATTGATTACAGACTGTTCCGTATTTGTCTTTAATTATACATGGAATTTATTAAAAATAAATGAAAATTAAATAAAAAGTGTGAAAAAAGAAGATGATATGTTACAATAGCGTTATTGTTAATATTCACCGGTACCCTATACATGCATTTTGCAGGCACGATGATTTTTTCACAGATGTTTGTGAAGGACCGGTGGAGTAGAAATGAGGTAAATATGGTAAAATTGTATGATATGCCCAAAAGGATATATAGGATTAGGGGGGATAAGCGGAAGGAATTAGCAGATAGGCGCCAATGGTTAATGGATTTATTGCTAAGGGTTGAAGAAGAGATGAGAAAGGCAGAGGGATGCCTCTATTATCATTATGCGGCTGATATAGAAGGAGCACATCAGCTTTCTCTCAGTGAGATATGGGAGAAAAAGGAAGACAGGAAAGCAGAAGAGGAGGTGCTGACAAAAGAGTTACTGGAGAAGATAAAGCAGGTCAGAGAGAACTATGTCGATGAGATTGCCATAGAGGAACATCAGGTTTATGTACCGCCAAGGAGACTTAACGATATCAGAAACCATGAGGTGACATTGAATGCGGTTGTCAGTGTTCCGGGCTCTAAGAGTATGACCAACAGGGCATTGCTGTTAGCAGCACTCTCGGAGGGGGAGGTGGTACTTGAGGGAGTGCTGTTTAGCGATGATTCCAGACACTTTTTATCCTGTCTTGCTGCACTTGGTTTTGAACTGGAGATAAATGAGAAGGAGCGGCAGGTCAGGGTGAGAGGAGAAGGGGGCAGAATACCGTTTAAAGAGGCAGTGGTAGACGTGGGAAGCGCGGGAACTGCCGCAAGATTTATCACTGCCATGTTGGCGCTGTCAGATGGCAGATACACTATTCAATGCTCCGGGCAGATGGAGAGACGGCCCATGCAGACATTGTTTGAGGTACTGGAGAAAATGGGGGCAGACTTTCAGTATCTTCATAAAGAGGGGCATCTTCCTGTAATTGTCACGGGAAGCAGGTACCGGCAGGAGAGACAGAAGTGTTCCGGCAGTCTTTCAATGGACATCAGCAAGAGTACCCAGTTTTTAAGTGCCATGCTCATGGTCCTTCCTGTGGGAGATTTGGATATTGATATCAGAATCACAAGTGAGAAGAAGACAGGCGCGTACATTGATATCACTATGGCGATGTTGAAGGAGTTTGGAATAGAGGCAGCTTTTGATGGGGAGGAATATCATATTCGCGGTGGTCAGAGGATGAACAGAGCCAGATATGTAATTGAGCCGGATGTATCGGCAGCATGTTACTTTTTTGCGGCGGCGGCAATGACGGGAGGAAGTGTGACGGTTCGGAATGTATTCTCTCATTCGCTTCAGGGAGATATACGTTTTCTTGAGGTTTTAAAGCAGATTGGCTGCAAGGTAATGCAGACGCAAGAGGGAATCTGTGTGGAGGGACCAAAGGATGGACGATATGATGGGGTGGAGGTGGATATGAATAATTTTTCTGATCAGGCACTTACTTTGGCGGCAGTGGCAGCATTTGCCGGGACTGATACAATCATCCGGAATATTTCGCATATTCGTGGTCAGGAATGTGACAGAATGAGCGCCATCGTCAATGAACTGGGAAGATGCGGTATCAAAGCATCCCAGACGGAGACGGATATAGTAATACATCCCGGAGTGGTACATGGAGCGGTCATTGAGACATATGATGACCATAGGGTAGCGATGGCTTTTCAGCTGCTGTCCCTTAGAACAGAGGGAATCGTCATAGATAATCCTATGTGCTGTAAAAAAACATTTGAAAACTACTATGAGGTATTCGAAGAAATGTTACATTAGTAGCAACAGTCCGGCCGCGTTATCCGCAAAGTATTTCTTGACAAAGAATAGCTATATGCTAAAATAAATCAGTGTATGCCTTACAACTGATGACATGTGAGTAAATGGCACGCAGGAGACAGAATCAGTTGCGATGAAGGAAAGTATATCTAATAGAAATAATGAATAAAGCAATAAAATTGTGATATCAGGAGGATTTAAACGAGATGGAAAATGGTATGAATAAAGCGTATGCGCCGAAGCGTATAGAGAAGAAGTGGCAGGATATATGGGATACAGAGAAGGCATTTGCGGCAACGAATGATTTCAGCAAGCCGAAGTATTATGCACTTGTAGAATTTCCTTATCCGTCAGGGCAGGGACTCCATGTGGGACACCCAAGACCATATACGGCGTTAGATATTGTTTCGCGTAAGAGGAGAATGCAGGGGTATAACGTATTATATCCGATGGGTTGGGATGCGTTTGGTCTTCCTACGGAGAATTACGCCATTAAGAACAAGATTCATCCGAAGGTAGTTACACAGAATAATGTTGCAAGATTTAAAGAACAGTTAAAGTCATTGGGATTTTCATTTGACTGGAACAGAGAGGTTAATACGACAGATCCGGACTATTACAAATGGACACAGTGGATTTTCCTTAAATTGTTCAAGGCAGGACTTGCCTATAAGAAGGAGATGCCGATTAACTGGTGTACATCGTGTAAGGTGGGGCTTGCCAATGAGGAGGTTGTCAATGGTGTCTGCGAGAGATGTGGAAGTGAAGTAGTCCGCAAGGTAAAGAGCGAGTGGATGCTCAAGATTACCGATTATGCTGATAAACTGATAGAGGGACTGGATACGGTTGATTATATCGAAAGGGTAAAAGTATCACAGAAGAACTGGATCGGTCGTTCCGAGGGCGCTGAGGTGGATTTTAAACTCAAAGACAGAGAGGATACCCTGAGAGTCTATACGACACGACCGGACACATTATTTGGTGCCACTTATATGGTAGTTTCTCCGGAGCATCCGTATATTGATAAATATAAAGAAGATATCACCAACTGGGATGAGATTATAAAGTATCGCGACCAGGCGGCGAAAAAGTCAGATTTTGAGAGAACAGAGCTTGCCAAGGATAAAACAGGTGTTGTACTGGGAGGCATTACCGCAGTGAATCCTGTAAACGGAAAAGAAATTCCGATATGGGTTTCGGACTATGTATTGATGACATATGGAACAGGTGCCATTATGGCTGTGCCTGCCCATGATGAGAGAGACTGGGAATTTGCTAAGAAGTTTGGACTTCCGATTATTCAGGTGGTGGAAAGTAAAGAGGGAGCAGTGGATGTTAACGAAGCAGCTTTTACGGATGTTGCCACAGGAAAGATGATAAATTCTGATTTCTTAAATGATTTGGAGGTTACGCAGGCAAAAGAAAAGATAAAGGAATTTCTTGAAGAGAAGGGAATCGGCGCAAGAAAGGTTAATTTTAAGTTGAGAGACTGGGTATTTTCAAGACAGCGTTACTGGGGTGAGCCAATTCCGATTATCTGTTGCGACAAGTGTGGTTTTGTGCCGCTTGATGAGAGTGAACTGCCGTTAGAGCTGCCGGAGGTGGAAAGCTATATGCCGACCGATAATGGAGAATCACCGTTGGCAGCCATGACTGACTGGGTAAATGTCAAGTGTCCTTGCTGTGGCGGTCCGGCAAAGCGTGAGACAGACACAATGCCGCAGTGGGCAGGCTCCTCATGGTATTTCTTGAGATATACGGATCCGGATAACAAAGAGGCACTTGCGAGTCCGGAAGCACTGAAATACTGGCTTCCTGTAGACTGGTATAATGGGGGAATGGAGCATACGACACTTCATTTATTATATTCCCGTTTCTGGCACAGATTTTTATTTGACGAGGGTGTTGTGCCGACAAAGGAGCCATACCAGAAGAGAACTTCCCATGGAATGATTCTCGGAGAAAATGGAGAGAAGATGTCTAAGTCCAGAGGAAATGTTGTCAATCCTGATGATATCGTTAACGACTATGGTGCAGATACGCTTAGAACCTATGAGATGTTTATCGGTGCTTTTGACTTGAGCGCATCATGGTCAGAACAGGGCGTGAAGGGATGTCGTCGTTTCCTTGAGAGAGTATGGAAGCTTCAGGAGATTGTGACAGATGACATGGGTTATTCGGCTGCCATGGAGACAAAGATGCATCAGACGATAAAGAAGGTTACAAACGATTTTGAAAGTCTCAAGTTCAATACTGCGATTGCGGCAATGATGGCGCTGATTAATGATTTTTATAAAAATGAAAGCCTCACAAAAGGAGAGTTTAAGACACTTATCACGCTGTTAAATCCTGTTGCTCCTCATATTACGGAGGAATTATGGGAGAATATGGGATTTGAAGGAAGGCTGTATGAAACCTCATGGCCGGAATATGATGAGGTAAAAACGGTTGAAAATACAGTGGAGATTGCCGTTCAGATTAATGGAAAGACAAAGGCTGCCATAGAGGTTGCAAAGGATGAGGCAAAAGATAGCGCTATTGCAAAGGCGAAAGCGGCAATTGCAGATAAACTGACGGGAAATGTAGTTAAAGAAATCTATGTTCCGGGAAGGATTGTTAATATCGTTATGAAATAAGAATTTGCTTGCCATAAACTTGATATGCGCAAAAATCAGCGCAGAAATGAGGGAAAAAATGACAAAAAAAGATGTTTCATATTATGATTTGGTACTATATGTGCTCAGTTTTTTATTGATTATCGCTACACCTTTTTTGGCACGCCTGATTGCGCCGCTTTTTGACTGGGCAGGTTACGGCGCGATGAGAAATTTTTTCAATGAACTGTTTACGGCGATTATATGGGTGCTTGAGATTATCCTGTTGGCAATTTTTTATCGAAAAAAGTTTAAGGAAAATATTTTATCTAATCCGGAGACAAAAGGGGTTGAGCTTTCGCTTAAGAGGATAGCCGTAATATCAGTGGTGACTGCTCTGTGTATCTTTGTCATTAGTATCCAAATCAGATTTCAGGTAAAGCCGTTCTATGATCTGGGTGAAAAATTTAATGGCTATGACTTGATTAATAATCTGGGGATTTTCCTTAGAAATATTATTAAATGTATATGGATTGTCATAATGCTCAGAGCAATGCAGAATTTCATCGGTCAGATGTTAAAAAAGGATGTTTGTAAGGTTCCGTATGCAGGACTTGTGCTTATGCTGACAGTCGGAATATATGATGTGATTGTAGGCGCGAATACACTCACATGGACATATCTGTTTTTTTATATGGTATATGGGTGGCTGTATCTGCTTACGGACAGGAGTATGATTAAGACATATCTGTTAGTAATGTTTATATTTTTATTTTAATGGAAAGGATAATGTGAGCGATGCATAAAGTAAAAGAATGGTTATGCAATAATAAAATCGTTGCCGTATATTTTTTGTTTTCCGTTATCATTGAAATGCTGGGAGTTTTTTCTGTCGAGGGAAATCCGTTCATATCTAATCCGTTTATTTCTCTCGGAATACTGCTGTTTATCTGTTCAATTGCTTTGTGCCTTAAGAGTAATCGAAAGAGGTTTATCATGTGTGCCATTTTACTTGTCATACAGGCAGTGGCAGATTTGGCATTTGCCGTATTGTATGATATGACAGGACAGTATTTTGATTATGGAATGTTGAATCTTAGAAATGATGCATTTGGAATTCTGGAAAGTATTCCGATGAATCTTATTACGTTTTATTCGGCAGTGGTTTTTTGTGTGTTCTTTGTTATTTTTTCCATGAGAATTATCAGAAAGCAGAGAATGGTGCAGACTTCCCGCATCGGTAAGATGCTCTGTGCAGGTACCGCAGCAGCGGGTATTGTTCTGACAGGAGCGGTACTGTATTCTAATAATTCCATTAAAGTTGACAGATATGAAAAAATGATTAAAAATAAACAGAAAAGCAGTTATTCCAGCTATGGCATCATTGGCAACACGGTCAATGAGTTTGCCAAGGGATTGATTTTTAATGAGACGGTTACTCTGCCGGAGGAAGAAATTGAAGAGTTTATCTATGCGGAACAATCTGTTCCCTCCGAGTATTTTGGTGTCTCAGAGGATAATAATGTAGTCGTCATACTGGTAGAATCCTTTGAGTGGTTTTCTTATATAGACAGTGAGGAGTATCCGTATGGACTTCATTTGTCGGAGGAGGATAAACAGTATCTTTTCCCGAATTTATGCAAATTCTATGATGAGAGTGTGGTCATGACCAACTTTCATTCCAAGGAAAAGACTGATATCTCGGAAACCATCAGTATACTGGGAAGTTATCCGTCGGATACCTATGTAGATTATGATTTTCCTAATAATACAATGCCGTATACCGTGCCCAATATTTTGAGGGAAAAATATGGCGATGACATCAGTATCAATTCCTTCCACGACGGATTTAAAACCTTTTATAACAGGGAAAAGACGCACAAGAGCTTTGGATTTGAGATGTTATACGATATGTATGATATGTATGATATTTCGGAGCAGCTTGTGAAGTCGGGCAAGGCTGAGAATGCGACGATGCACGATTATATGGCAGACGGCGAGAGAAATTTAGACTCCGAGATGATAGAGACTTGTAAAGATTTGATGTTTCCGAAGGATAAAAAGTTCTATACGTATATCACTTCCATTACCATGCATGGAATCTATTATGACAGGGATAATCTCAAAAAGCATAAGGACAAGCTTTTAGAGGTATATACACCTCATGCCGCAGACAAAAAGATGGAAGAGATTGTCATGAATTATGTGACGACAGTCATGGAGTTTGATGATGCGTTAGGTGTAATGATGCAGGACCTTGAAAGCAAAGGGCTTCTTGAGAATACAACCATAATGCTGTTTGGCGACCATAATGCGTATTACCAGCAGTTAAGCAGTTATGTAAAGGATATCCACGATTTTAATACTAACAGATATTATCCGGATTTGTATAAGGTTCCGTTGATGGTGTATGACCAAAAAGTAGGACACCGGCTGATTGACAAGTTCATGTGTACTTCGGATATGGTACCGACGCTGCTGGATTTATTGGGAATTAATACCTACAGTAATATGTATTACGGACAATCTGCTTTTACAGAGGGAGAATCTCCTATGTATTCGAGAGCCTATGGTATCTTTGTGGGAGAGGGAATAGTAGGAAGAAGTCTGAATAATATATTATACAGGAGTAACACAGTGACAAATGAATATATGGAGGAATATAAGGTAAGTGCGACAAAGCTTGTAGAAAAAATAAAATATTGTGACCAGATTTTCAGGCAGGATTATTTCGCGGACAGTAAGCATTACCGGACATATATCGAAAACATGAAAAAGATTAACCAACACGATTAAATCTATTGCGAATTGCACAATAATAGGGTAAAATAAAGGTAGTTATTTGTGAGTTTCGTGAGATTATGATTGTGGAGGATACTGTATGAGAAAAATCGGAACAAGTATAATGATATGGATAACTGTTTGTGTTATTGCCGCAACGGCAATCGTTGGTTCTATACTATCAGTCAAGTCGGCAGATGTGATTGAGGAGGAGGTTACGGAAAAACTTGAATCCATGGCATTGCAGTATGCGAATAATATGAATACCGAATTTGAAAGGTATGAGAGTATAGCGAAGAGTCTTGCGGATTATATTGAAGCGACAGGGGATAAATCTAAGTACAGTGACCTGGATTATTATAATGAATATGTTCAGACATTGGATGCTTATGTAGGACGAATCAGTGCCACGCAGGAGGATATTTTGAGCCTGTGTGTATTCTTAGGTCCGGATAAGGTTGAGACAATGATAGGTACATGGTATTACGGTGCTGAGAAGAACGAGTTTGACGAGCACGAAGAGTATCTCAACTGGTTTAATAACCAGCCACAGTATATGTGGTATAATAGGGCAAAGGATAATAAGCAGCCGGAGTGGCTTAAGGCCTATTATGATTCTGTTCTGCAGCAGAATGTAATGACGTATGGCTACCCTGTCTATACAGATGATACAAAAGAGAAGATTTTTGCAATGGTTGGACTTACTGTTTCATTCGATAAGTTTGCCGAGCTGGTAGGCGAGGTGCAGTTTTATCAGACCGGTCATGCAAGTCTGATTGATACGGACCAGCGGTTTGCAGTTGACAGCGTGTATAATGTTAATGACAGTCTTGAGACAGTTAAGTATTTTAAACTGATAGACGCCCTTGAGACAAAGGATTCCGGCGTAGTACAGTTAAAGAATTATAAGAAGATAGATTCATTTGTGGCATTTGCGAAGATGCAGAATGGTTATGTTGTCCTGATGGAGACACCGACAGCGGAGGCGCGGGAATCTATTAATCAATTGATTAAGTATATTATTGTTATAGCTGTTATCGTATCTGCCATCTCCATTATGATAGCGATACTGATAGGTAAGAAAATTTCTAAACCGATTAAAAAGGTGGCACTTGACCTTGACCTGATGAAGGATGGTAACTTTACAGGCGTCAATTTCATTCCTTACCTCAGGAATAAAAATGAGACCGGACGTCTTGCCAATGCGCTGCAGTCTGTGGAGACAAGTATGAAGGATACCGTAGGGCTTGTTGTAAAGAGTGGAACGGATATTTCCAGCGGTGTGGATGTCTTAGAGGAGGTTATCAGTAATCTGGTTGACCAGGTTTCTAATATATCAGCCGTTTCTGAGGAGCTTGCTGCCAATATGGAGGAGACTGCTTCCACAGCAGAGAATTTAAGTACCTCTTCGGATGATATGGTTCGTAACATTGATAACATGCGTCAGAAGAATCAGGAAGGTATGACTTCTGTTACCTTGATTGGTGAGAGAGCGGAGAAGCTGAAAGAGGATGCGCTTAAGGCATACGAGGAGACGGAGACTATTACCGCTAAGACGGAGAGCAGGCTTAGCAAGGCGATTGAGGATTCTAAGCAGGTTAAGCAGATTAATGAATTGACAAATGCTATCTTAAATATCGCTGACCAGACTGATCTACTGTCGCTTAATGCGTCTATTGAGGCAGCAAAAGCGGGAGAGTCAGGCAGAGGTTTCGCAGTAGTGGCAGAGGAAATCAGAAAGCTTGCCGCAAGCTGTGAGAATACGGCCACACAGATACAGGATATTGCAGTGAATATCACAGAGACAGTTGAGAATCTGGCTGACAGTGCAACGGAGGCACTTCAGTTTATTAGTGAGCAGGTTAAGAAGACAAATCAGAAGCTTCTTGATACCAGTGAACAGTATAATGAAGATGCTAAAGTGATTGAGGGTATTTTGGCAGACTTTAGTGTGGCGACAGGTAATATTACCGATAGTATTGCTGTTGTAAACATGGCGTTTAATGATTTGAAAGAGGCAACGGCAGAGGGCGCGAAGGGAACGAATGAAGTTGCCGATAACGCGGAGCAGGTTGCAGTGGATACAGAATATGTTCGTAAGGAAGCGGAAGAACTTAAGAAGATTTCACATAAATTGGATGTTACAATGAAGAAGTTCAGGGTATGATTCGTATGCTTGAGGAGTATGTTGCTATTGATCTGGAAATGACGGGATTGTCATCTTTTCATGATAAAATTATAGAGATAGGTGCCGTCAAAGTGCGGGGAGGAAGGGTAACAGATACTTATGAGGCGCTTGTGAATCCCAATATGAATATACCGGATAAAATCATTGCCATTACCGGAATTTCCGGTGACATGGTGCAGGATGAACCATATATAGGAGATATTTTGCAGGATTTCCTTCATTTTTTGGGAGATAATATATTAATCGGGCATAATCTGAAATTTGATTTTTCATTTCTGGTGCAGGCCGCCTATGAAGGGGGAGAAGAGTGGTTCAGACAACAGCATTATGGAATTGATACCTTGAAAATAGCCAGAAAATATATGGAGGCAGAAGTATCAAAAAAACTGGAGGATTTATGTAATTATTATCACATTGAAGATGAACATCACCACAGGGCACTGAATGATGCCAAAATTACAGAAAAGTTATATCGGAGCCTCTGCCTTGCTTTTGAAACGGAGCAGTTTCAATTGAAGCCGGAATTGCTTGTATATAAGCCGAAGAAAGAACGCCCTCCTTCTAAAAAGGAGATTCAGCGGGTTGAAAGGATTATAGAGGAAAGGAATCCTGACAGAAGAGAGGACATATACAGAATGTCGCAGAGTGAGCTAAGTCGCTATGCCGATTTTCTCCTGTCGCAAAGGAAGAGCTTATAAAATCGTTATGATAAATATTTTTGTATGTAGGCGACGGTGGTTTCGCGGTATAGAGGATTAATCTGTTTGGCGTTGTCGAGCAGCTGATGAATTTTGTCCGACTGACCATGTTCATGGTATAAGTCGGCGAGTAATTTGTAGGTGGAACCCATATCACTTTCGATGCTGATAGCATATTCCAATACCTGTATGGCGGCATCGTCATAAGATAGTTCATTTAATCGTTTCGCGTATTGCTGCAGCAGTCTGATTAAGGTAGTATAATTGTTGTCATATTCGCTTAAAGTATCAAGATTTGCAGGACCGTAAAGCTTTTTCAGTTCCGTATTGCTGTATTGGGAAAGCTTTACGATTTTTGCATTACACAGAACGAGCAAAGCTGACAAAATTTTATTGAGTGTACTGTCATTTATCTGAATTATTGGTATTACTTTTTCTGAAAATGTGATATAATGTAGTCCGTCAAGAGACTGACGTCTGGTGAAGTTGGCATCATGCTCTAATTCCAATAGCCGTTCCTTTTGCTTGCGGGCTATTTTATCTGATTTGCCAAGTTCATAGCGAAGCCAGAGACAGAAGACGACTACGCAGGTAAAAATAGGATACATTTGCGTTCCACTCCGTTTTGTATTATAATGAATATATATGCATATTTTTTTATGCAGGAAAGAGGTTTCAACTATGTTTAATTTTTCATCTAAAAAGACAAGAGGTGTCTTTGTCAAGGTAATAGGTATCATATTGGCAGTAGCCATGGTAATTACACTTATTACGCCATTTTTCTAACATAAGTATCATATCATTAGATAATTTAAAAGGCAACTAAATTATTATGGAGGTGTTTAGAATGACAGAAAATCATTCCGTACATAGGATTGCACCAAGACGATGGATATTGTGGAAGGGGATATTGGTATTAGTGGTAAGTATTTTGGGGATTGCTTTTTTTGATGCCGACATTTATGCACAGCAGGATACAATTCCAAAGGGCGTGAGTATTGAACATATTGATATCAGTGGTAAGACGCCTGAGAAAGCGATTGAAGCGGTGAATGACTATGTTTCGGGTTTTACCTCGAAGAATATTACCCTGAGTGTTGACGGGAATCAGGTAAATGTCACAGCAGGTGAGCTGGGGTATTACTGGAAGAATACGGATGTCATTGAGAAGGCGGCGGCATTTTGTACAGAGGGAAATGTCATACAGCGATATAAAGAGAGAAAGAAAATTGAAAAGGAGGGTGTTATCTATCCGCTCAATATGGATATCAATGATGAGATTATGAGGAATACCATTAATGAGCGCTGCGGTGTCTATAATATACCTCATGTAAATGCTTCTCTTAAAAGGACAGGTTCAGGTTTTGAGATATCTGAAGAGTCCGGTGGCAGAATGATTGATATGGAGACCAGTGTATCGGAGCTTCACCATTATCTGGCAGAGGAGTGGACCGGTGAGGAGGCTTCATTTACACTTAAGGTGGTGGACGATGAGCCTGTTGCTACTGTGGAGGACTGTGAGAGAGTGAAAGATTTGCTTGGTACCTATTCCACCAAGTTCTCCACCTCAGGTTCTAATTACAGCAGAAATAAAAATATGGAGAATGGCATGAGACTGTTAGACGGCATTACCTTATGTCAGGGTGAAACGATGTCAGTCAATGCCTATCTTGAGCCATGGACAGAGGATAACGGCTGGTATCCGGGAGGAACTTATGTAAATGGAAAGGTGGAGGACAGTCTGGGTGGAGGAATCTGTCAGGTTTCCAGCACACTTTACAATGCGGCGCTTAATTCTGAGCTTGAAATCGTACAGAGATCTAATCATTCCATGAATGTAGGATATGTACCCCTTGCCATGGATGCGGCGCTTGCCGGAACATGGAAGGATTTGAAGATACGAAATAACACAAATACACCGGTGTACATTGAGGCCATTTATTCTACAGGAAGATTAACCTTTAATATATATGGGGAGGAGACAAGACCTTCTAACAGGCGTGTGGAGTATGTCAGTGAAACAATCAGTACCATACCTTCAAGCGAAGTGGTAACACAAGATCCGAATCAGCCGGAGGGCTACAGAGCCGTGACGGAAACGGGACATACAGGCTATAAAGCAAAATTATGGAAGAGGGTGTATGTGGATGGTGTTCTGACCAGCGAGGAAGTTGTCAATACCAGTACCTATGCATCATCACCTACCTATGTGATAGAGGGAACAGGAGCAGCGGTGCCTCCTGAGGAGAGTTCTGAACCATCGTCAGATGTGCCGGCTGTGGCAGAACCGCAGACAACAAAACCGGCAGATGAACCACGGGAGAGGTCACAGGAACCACAGACGACGCAGGCAGTGCAGACAGAACCGGCAACACAGCCGCAGACAGAACCGGCGACAGAACCACAGACGGAGCCGGTAACAGAACCACAGACGCAGCCGGCAGAGATTTCGCAAGAGTCGGACGCTTAAGCAAGGCAGGCAAGGTGTGCTATGAAAAAGGGTAAGGTTTCAGAGAATATTATCAGCAGATCTGTCATTAAGACGATAAAATATAAAAACAGAAGTTACATAATGACTGGTGCAGCACTGGGAAGTGATGCATCAGTCAATGCTGTCGGTACCGTAATGGGGACTGCCGGTGCCGGTCTTATGTTTGAGAATGAAAAGCTGTGGTATGGCAGTGAATTATTGAATTTTGATGTCAAAAGAGCATTTTTTAATGCTGTCAATAATGTTGCGGCGCAGTGCGGAGAGCCGAAAGCAGTGAGTGTCAATCTTGTACTTCCTAGAAAAACTAAGGAACAGGATATTAAGAGCCTTATGAGAATGATTTCCGGAATTTGCGAACGGGAGAAGATAGAGATTGCAGGCGGTGATACGGAGATAACAGATAATGTAAAATCTCCCATCATTAACTTTACGGCATTTGGTGAGTATATGCCGGAAGAATTTACCGATATAAAAAGTGTGGCAGAAGAAGGGATGGACATAGTAATATCAGGATATATCGCCGCGTCGGGAACGGCGGCACTGGTACATCTTAAGCGCGATGCGCTTTTAGAGAGATTTCAGGGAAGCTATCTTGAAAAAGCATTGGCATTGGAGAACTGTATGAATAATGTGCCGGCATCTGTCCGGGCATGTCACTATGGTGTCAGAATTATGCATGACTTAAGCAGGGGTGGCATCTATAGCGGTCTTTGGGAACTTGCGGAAAAGACCGGAAAGGGAGTGGAAGCAGTGATGGATTGCATCCCGGTAAGGCAGGAGACGATAGAGGTATGTGAGAGATACAATCTTAATCCGTACAAGCTTCTGTCAAATGGGGCGATGCTGATGGCAGTGAGAAATGGCGGGGAGCTTTGTGAGTATCTGAATCAAAGAGAAATTCATGCAGTGGTGATTGGCAGGCTGACGAATAATAATGACAAGGTGATACTTAAAAATGATGAAAAGCGTTATATAGAACCGCCGAGAGGTGATCAGCTTTATGTACTGATGAATTGATAAGCAGAAATGAGGTTTAACATGTTGAACATTGTTTTATTTGAGCCGGAGATTCCGCAGAATACGGGAAATATCGGAAGAACCTGTGTGGCAACGGGAACGAGGCTTCATCTGATTGGTCCCATGGGATTTCAGATTAGTGAGAAGGCGGTCAAAAGGGCAGGTATGGATTATTGGAAGCAACTGGATGTCACAGAATATGACGGGTATGAGGACTTTGTCGAAAAAAATCCTCACGCAAGAGTCTACTATGCAACGACAAAAGCGAGACACCGCTACACAGAGGTAAGCTTTGAAGAAGACTGTTATATTATGTTTGGCAAGGAAAGTGCAGGGATACCGGAGGAAATTCTGGTAGAGCATGAAGATACCTGCATCAGGATTCCCATGAATGAGGATATCCGTTCCCTAAATCTCGCCAACTCAGTGGCAATAGTGCTCTATGAAGCCCTGCGCCAGCAGAATTTTGCGGGAATGCAGTCTGAGGGAGAATTACACAGACTAAGCTGGAAAGAGTGAAAAATTGTGGCCGCAGCTATTTTTTCGATTTCTTCAGGGTAAATATAAATTCTGTTCCCACATTCTCCGTACTGATGACATTGATATTTTCATCATGCAGGTTGATCATTTCTTTTACGATGGAAAGACCGAGACCGGTACCGGTTTTGTCTTTTCCACGGGATAAATCAGTTTTATAAAACCGGTTCCATATCTTTGTGATACTGTCTTTTGGAATGCCGATTCCATTGTCTTTAATAGAAATAAATATTTTCTCATTTTTGTCCTTAATATTGATGGCGATTGTCGAATTATTATGACTGAATTTAATCGCATTGTCAATCAGATTATAGATTACCTGTTCGATTTTATCTTTATCGGCATTGACAAAATAATCCTTAGAACTGAGGGTTAGGTCTATCGTAATGTGTTTCTTTTCGCATTTTCCACCAAAAGTAGCAAGAATCGGCTTGAGGGAATCATATAGGTTAAAGTCCGTGAGATTCAGTCTTCTTGCTTTATTGTCCCAGGTGTTGAGGGTCAGAAGATTCTGTGTGAGCTTTGTAAGGCGCTCTGTCTCAAATAGCACAATGTCCAAATATTTTTCCTGCATTTCGTAAGGAATTGTGCCATCCTTCATAGCTTCAATATATCCCTTAATCGAGGTGAGAGGCGAACGAAAATCATGTGAGATATTGCTGACAAATTTTTTTTCATCCTCTTCTAAGTCATTGAGTTTTGATGCCATATAGTTGAGGGATACTCCCAGACGGCCGATTTCATCCTCGGAGGTAAATTTGGCCAATCCGTCATAGGTAAAATTTCCCTTTGCGTATTCAATGGCGGCGGCGCTGATTTTGTTGAGGGGCATAAACACTACAAAGTTAAATATCAGAAGGATAATCAGTGACAGTCCGAAGATAGCGATAAAGGTCATATAAATGACATGAAGCTGATGATTGTAATTGCTGTGCACGGTATCTGTGGCGATATGAAGGAGGATATAGCCTTCTGTCTGAAATTCTCCGGCGATAGGCATGACTACCGAGAGAGTTTCGTCGTTAAAAGTACCAAAAAAATTTCCAATCATATAGTATTTGTTACCAAATGCAGTGATATCAAAATTTTGAATAGCATCATGTTCTTTTGTGCTGTGTGTATCATATAGGATATTTCCGGAGGTATCAATAATTCTTATCTGGCAGCCTATCAGGGAGGCAGCATTTTGCAGCGCTGTTCTCAAATCAGGATCAGAGTAAAAATTTGACAGCTCATTTTTGAGATAGCGGTTCCGTATAATGTTGCCGTCATCATATAGTGTTTTTGCCTCATCCCTTAAGATGGTGTCCATAATCTGACTTGCAGACCAGATATTGATAAAGAGAATACACAGCAGACCGAATAAAATATATCCGAGTATAAATTTTACATAGATTGAATGTTTCATATATCCTCCGTAATCATGGTAGTAGTGCTATTTTTTCACAGCTATCCTATTTTGTCTCAAATTTATATCCGATACCCCAGACGGTGGAGATGGACCATGCGTCATTGTCGCTGATTTTTTCACGGATTCTCTTGATATGCACATCCACTGTTCTGGTGTCACCGGCATATTCATATCCCCACAGATGGTCAAGTAACTGTTCGCGGGTAAATACCTGATTAGGAGAGGAGGCAAGAAAATACAGTAACTCCAGCTCCTTTGGCGGCATATCAATATTTTTGCCCTTGTAGGTGACAGAATAGTTAGTAAGGTTAATCAGCAAATCCTTGTATTCCACATATTCTGACTGAGGTGCCATGTTAGGAGGCACAGGATTGGATGCGGCAGCAGCAGTGGTCTCAGGTACCGCTTTGTATCGTCTTAGTACTGCCTTGACTCTGGCAACAAGCTCTTTGGAATCAAAAGGCTTAATGATATAATCGTCAGCACCAAGCTCTAACCCCAGTACCTTGTCAAAGATTTCACCCTTCGCTGACAGCATAATGATGGGAACAGAGGAAGATTTTCTGATTTCTCTGCATACCTCATAGCCATCAATTCCCGGAAGCATAAGATCAAGTAATATCAGGTCAGGTGAAAAAGTTTTAAACTCTGCAAGAGCCTCTTCTCCATCATTGACAATCGAGGTATCAAAGCACTCTTTAATCAGATATAGAGATATGAGTTCTGCGATATTAACATCATCATCTACAATTAATATTTTCTGTTTGGTAGCCATAGAGTTACGACTCCTTTCTATTGATTTTCCTTAGCGTATCATTCGCAGTCTGCTCTGCGATGGTACATTGCAAAATGCTCTACACAAAGGTTGCGATGGTAACCCCCGCATCGCCCTCGCCATATTCTGCCAGATGATACTCTGCGACATATTTACATTTCCGCAAATGATTCTGAACAGCGTTTCTTAGCGCCCCGGTTCCCTTTCCGTGAACAATTCTCACGCTGGGAATATGAGAGATGTAGGCATCATCGAGGTACTTATCAAGTGTTACAAGTGCCTCATCAACAGTCATTCCCAAAAGCTTAATTTCAGTAGAGACAGAAGCAGATTTGGACATTCTGAGGGAGGAGGCACCGGAGGATTTTTTTCGCCCATAAGCAGAGGCTCCTGCATTTTCTTTGTCCTCCAGTATGATTAAATCTGAAATATTCACAGTAGAATTTAAGATTCCCATGTGAACCGTGAGGTCGCCTTTGGCATTCGGCAGCGTGTGTACCGTGCCCTCCACATTCATGCTGAGTACTTTTACTCTGTCCCCAATCTTAAAATCCTTTGGTGCATGTTTTTTATGAGGAATGTTTTTAGGCTTGATGGCAAGCTTGTCGGCGGTGGCATTCATTTTTTCACGGACATTTTTGCGGCTGTTTTCCAACTGCCTGTTATCGCCCTCCTGCGCTGCTTTATTGATATCTCGTATTGTTTTATCGGCAAAATCCTTTGCATTACGCAGGATTTCCGCCGCCTCCTCATTGGCGCGTCTTAAAATGCTTTCCCGTCTGTCATCAAGACTTTCATTTTTCTTTTCAAGACGTTCCTTTAGATTCTTAACCTCTTCTTTATATTTTTCGATTTCCAGGCGCTCGTTTTCGATGACGGATTTGCTGCTTTCAAGGTCTGTCAGAATGTCTTCAAAGGAGATATTATCTTCATCAAGATGCCTCTTAGCATCTTCGATAATATATCCGGGAAGCCCAAGCTTGGAGGAGATGGCAAAGGCATTGCTCTTGCCCGGAATACCGATTAGCATCCGGTAAGTAGGGCGCAGTGTCTCTAAACTGAATTCACAGCTTGCATTCTCTACACCCTCCGTAGAAAGGGCAAATACCTTGAGCTCACTGTAATGTGTGGTAGCCATTGTAAGCACCTTCATATTGTGCAGGAAGGTAAGGATAGCAGTGGCAAGAGCAGCACCTTCTACCGGATCTGTTCCTGAACAGATTTCATCAAATAACACCAGAGAATGACTGTCAGCATGTTCAAGAATTTCTACAATATGTGTCATATGTGAAGAAAATGTGCTCAGACTTTGTTCGATACTCTGTTCATCACCGATATCTGCATAAACTTCGTCAAACAGGCAAAGGACAGAGCCACTATCCGCAGGAATATGAAGCCCTGCCTGAGCCATCAGGGTTAAGAGTCCGACGGTCTTTAAGGATACCGTTTTACCACCGGTATTGGGACCTGTCACAATCAACAGATTAAAATCTTTTCCCAGACGGATATCGATAGGAACCACTGTATCAGGAGAAATCAGTGGATGCCTGCCCTGTTTAATGTCAATATATTTTTCTGTGTTAAGTTCAGGCTCAATGCCCTTCATCTCTTTAGAATACACGGCTCGTGCGAATATGGCATCCAGTTCAACGAGCATTTTATAATCTGTCTCAATTTCAGAAGCATGTTCAGCGCATTTTGAAGAAAGCTCTGCAAGGATTGCTTCGATTTCGGCTTTCTCTTTAATGGCAAGTTCGCGAAGTTCATTATTGAGCTTTACGACAGCCATTGGTTCAATAAATACGGTAGAGCCTGTCTGGGATTGGTCATGTATCATTCCTGATACCTGATTTTTATACTCCTGTTTCACAGGAATGCAATATCTGCCATTTCTCATGGTAATGACATTATCCTGCAGATATGTCTTGGCAGATTGTGAATTGACAATGCTGTTAAGCTGTGCATGAATCTGCTCGCCGGCAAGCTTCATATGGCGGCGTATATTTTTCAGAGCGGGACTCGCATCATCACTAATCTCCTCCTCAGAAATGATGCATCTGTTAATATCATTATTTAAGGGTGTGAGGGGCTCTAAAGCTTCAAATCTGTAATCTATGGAATCTCTTGCGGCAGATTCTTCACGTCTTGAAAAGGATTTTGCACGGGAAGCAACCTTTAGCACGCTGCTGATGTTCAGAAGCTCCGCAATGCCAAGTGTTCCACCGATTTCGAGGCGCTTGACAGAGTCCTTAATGTCCCTTGTGCCGGAGAAAGACAAGCTGCCGGAACGAAGGATTCTCACTAATGCATCAGTAGTTTCCGACTGCATACGCCGGATTTCATTTATATCATTGACAGGCAGAAGATTCTTACACAGAACCCTGCCCTCCGGACAGGTAGAAAATTCAGCCAGTTTGTCTAAGATTTTATCAAATTCTAAGGTGTGTAATGCTTTTTTATTCATTGTTCTGTTTTATGTGGATGTCCGTCGTATGCTGATGGTTGTCACTATTCCCAGTCAGCCTCTGTCTGCACTTTACGCCACGTTTCAGCTAAAAAGCCGGAACTTGATTGTTATACATGTGAAAAGACATCCTGTTAAAACTCCTTTCCGGGATAAATCGTTTTTCTTACTTATTCTACCCCAAAATAATTCATATGGCAATCTTTAGTTTGATAGATACTTACGGATAATTACTATTCGCAGGAATCAGTGGAATAGTAATATCTAAATTTAACACATAATTAATAAATTATTCATATTAATGTTTTATGATAGACAGTAGTATGTCGGAATCGTTATTGTAGGTGGATATTTTTTGGTGTATCGGAATATATATGAAGGAGAACGTCTTGAGAAAGAAAAGTGATAAAGAATATGATGATGGACAGAAGTTGGATTTTTTAAATGAGCATGTCGTGAGAGATATCCGAAGAGATTTATCAGGATATGTCAGATTAGTGCTGCTGATTGCCCTGTTAATCAGTGTCACGGCACTGGTGGTATATCTTTGCCTTAATTCAGAAATCAGAAATTTGAGTAAAAAAATCAATGAACAGAGCGTCGTCATTTATCCGGCACCGGAGAATCGGGAATCGGAACAACAGCTGCGGGGAGAGAAGGAGATATCGCCTGTTGAAGAAAATCAGAATCCGAATGTCACGAGACAGGAGGAACCTGACGAGAGAGAGCCCAAGCTTACGCCAGAACAGATGTATGACTCTGTTGTAGTGGTAAAATATGATGTTTCTGATGATTCTGACAATATAAAAAGAAAAAGTAAAGCAGGTATTATTCTGTCAAATGATGAGGATGTGATCATTCTGTTGTACAATACAGATTTAAAGAAGGACATGGTGGCAGATGTATATCTCTGGGGAACATGTGAGGAGGGGCAAGTCATAAATGTCTATGAGGATTATAAGATTTCTGTCATAAAAGTGTCTAAGGAGGCAATTGCGGAATATGAACCGGAGGATATGATGCCGGCGGTAATCACTACTAATTCTGAATATCATGAGGCAGAACATATCACGCTGATTGGCAATCCCGAGGAGGAGGTCAATATTGTTGAAAAAGGCAGATTGACATTAAAAGAAAATGCTGTTAGCATATTAGATGCGAGACTTCGACTGGCTGATACGGATATCAACGGATATGATGATGAGAGTGCATTTATCTTTAACGAACGCGGAAGTTTATTGGGCATTGCAGGGGTAGATGAATTTTCCGGCAAGGTGTATATGATAGATATTCTGGGTTTTAAGACCTATATTGATAAGATTCTGTCAGGGGACAGGATTCCATACATAGGTATCTACGGCAAGGAAGTGACCGATGAGGTAATTGAAAATATTGATAAGGATATTCCATATGGGATTTATATTTCTAATCTGAAAGATAATTCCCCGGCATATAAATATGGTATTATGAATGGTGATATTGTTGTCTCTGTTGCAGGACGACCGGTATTGAATTTCGATGAGTATCAGGAGGTGCTGGCAAATTGCAGGGCAGGACAGGAAATCAGAGTGAATGTCATGAGGAAAGGAAAAGACGGTTATAAGAAAATCAGCTATGAGGTAGTTGTCGGAGCCATCGGATAAAGTGGAGCGAAAGGAATGGATATCATAATGAAGTATATAGAGTCAATGAGAGATGGAGAAGCAATAAGAGGGATTTATCTGTGTAAGCAGAGAACGACAGCCATGACAAAAAATGGAAAACCATATGATAACGTGATTTTACAGGATAAGACAGGAACCGTAGATGCAAAGATATGGGAACCAAAATCCATGGGTATCATGGATTTTAGTGCCATGGATTATGTGGATATCAAGGCAGATGTCACAACATTTAACGGTGGTCTGCAGTTGAACATCAAAACAGCCAGACTGGCCGCCGAGGGTGAATATGATACAGCCGATTATTTTCCCACCAGTACTAGAGATATAGAAGAAATGTATAGTGAACTGTTAAAGAGAATTGCCTCTGTACAGAACCAATATTTAAAAAAGCTGTTGGAGATGTTCTTTGTGGAGGATGAGAAATTTGTGAAGGAGTTTAAAAAGCACTCCGCAGCAAAGACGATTCACCATAGCTTTATAGGAGGTCTTTTAGAACATACGTTGTCGGTAACAAATATGTGCGAATATTTTTGCAAGGCATATCCTATATTGAATCACGACCTGTTGGTAACGGCTGCTATGCTTCATGACATTGGAAAAGTTTATGAATTGTCATCATTTCCGCAAAATGATTACACGGATAATGGTCAATTATTAGGACATATTGTCATCGGATATGACATAGTGGGACAGAAGATCAGAAAGATAGAGGGATTTCCAACAAAGACAGCCAGAGAGTTGGAGCATTGTATCCTCGCACATCATGGAGAGCTGGAATATGGTTCACCGAAAAAACCGGCACTGGCAGAGGCATTTGCACTGAATCTTGCCGACAATGCAGATGCAAAGATGGAGACACTTACGGAGCTTTTAATGAATACAAGACCGGCGGACGGAACAGAGTGGTATGGATATAACAGGGCACTCGACACGAACATACGTAAGACATCAGCGCAATAAACAGAACCGGTGAAAGACATCAGTGCAGTTATAAAATGTTTCGGAATGGAGACGAATATGGAAAAGGAAGAAAAGGTATATTCCTATCATAAGAATGAGGTATATACAGTACGAATAGAAGATGTGGGTACAGGTGGAGAGGGTATAGCCAAGATAGATGGCTATACCTTATTTGTGAAGGATGCGGTAAGAGGTGATTTGTGTGAAGTAAAAATTACAAAGGCGCATCCGAAGTTTGCCTATACAAAGCTTTTGAAGGTAATTGAGCCTTCTCCGTACCGTGTGGAACCGGTCTGTCCGGTTTCAAGAAGATGCGGCGGCTGTAAGGTAATGGCTGCTTCTTATGAGGAACAATTAAGGTTCAAGGAAAAAAAGGTTAAGAATAACATTGAGAAGATTGGCAAGGTAACAGAGTTTGAATTATTTCCGATTATTGGAATGGAATATCCCTATCACTACAGGAATAAAGCGCAGTTTCCCATTGGTATTGACAGCAAGGGCAATCTTGTATCCGGTTTTTATGCCGGAAGAACCCATGTCATTATCCCTAACGACAAATGTTATCTGGGCGTTCCTGAGAATGAGGAGATTCTCACAATGATAAAAGATTTTATGGCGGAAAAAAATATTGCACCATATGATGAAGTGACATTGCAGGGGCTTATCCGGTATGTGATGATCAGAAAGGCATTTCGGACAGGGGAAATTATGGTGTGCATCATCATTAATGGCAATAAAATTCCTGACTGTGAGGAGCTTGTGGACAGGTTAAGGCAGGTTGAGGGAATGACCAGTATTTTTGTCAGCATTAATCTGTGTAACACGAATGTGATTATGGGAAAATTAATGGAGCACATTTACGGGAAGAAATACATCACTGACTATATTGGTGATATCAAGTTTAATATATCGCCAAAGTCTTTTTTTCAGGTGAATCCTGTACAGACAGAGAAGCTGTATGCGAAGACATTAGAATTTGCCGGATTGACAGGAAATGAGACAGTATGGGATTTGTATTGTGGAATTGGCAGTATCTCGCTGTTTTTAGCAAAGTCAGCGAAAAAGGTGTTCGGAGTGGAGATTATCTCGGATGCCATAAGGGATGCAAAGAATAATGCGAAGATGAACGGAATTGACAATGTAGAATTTTTTGTGGGAAAGTCGGAAGAGGTTCTGCCGGAGTATTATCAAAAGCACGGAGGATATGCGGATGTGGTTGTAGTGGACCCACCTCGAAAGGGATGCGATGTGGCTCTTCTTGATACGATTGTGAAAATGCAGCCGGAAAAGATGGTGTATGTGAGCTGCGACAGTGCAACGCTGGCGAGGGATATCAGGTATATGAGTGAGCACGGGTATAGGCTTTTGAAGGTGCAGCCGGTGGACATGTTTCCGCATACCGACGCGGTAGAGACGGTGGTACTGCTTTCCCACAAAAAGCCAGATACCACAATCAGCGTAAAAGTGGAGTTTGGCGAGGGTGAGGGCAAAGTGCCACTTGATAAAATAGCCGAAAGGGCGGAGAACTATAAGCCAAAAGAACGAGTTACCTACAAAATGATAAAGGAGTACATAGAAGCTAAATGCGGTAGAAGAATTGAAACAGCCGAGGAAGCATCCGACACAAGAAAAGGTTGAAGCAATTAAAGATGCTTTGAAACATTATGAAATCATATCGTAGAAATCGAAAAGGCGGGAATAAATATGAGGGATGATTTTTCACAGAAAATAAAAGATTTGTTGGCAAATAGAGTTGGATGGAAGTGTGGTAATCCAAATTGCAGAAAAGCGACACGTGGAGCAGGAACAGAAAAAACAGAAATTATAAATATTGGAGTTGCGTCTCATATAACAGCGGCTTCCGAAGGTGGTCCGAGGTATAATAAAGAAATGACAGTTGAAGAAAGAAAGTCATATGATAATGAAATTTGGCTATGTCAGTCTTGCTCCAAATTGATTGATTCTGATGTGAAGAGATATACAGTAGATAAATTGAAGAAATGGAAAGAAATATCTGAGCAGATGGCTGTTTTGGATTTGGAGGATGTGGCGATAAATAACTCAAATGAAGATAAAGTTTTAATGAGATTTTTTATACAATGTTTTGACAGACCTGCATTTCAAGATAGAATATGTCAAGAAGGAAGAATGGAAGATTTTGATAAGGCTATAGAAGATACCTTAATTGCATTGAATACAGGAATCCTTAGAACAAGAGATGGAAGCATATTAAAAAAGGCAGAAGGAAAATCAGCTGTAGTTAATGCGGAGTGGAGAGATAAACTCGATACAATTTGTGATATGTTGGTAGCCTTGAGAAAACGATTGCGGATAGCAAAAGAAACCGGAGCATACTCGACATATGGAGAAGGTGAGGTAATGTATTGTTTCTATGACAGAGAGTTAGAAAGGTGGTTTGATTCTACAAGAGAGGAAATTCTGAAGATAATATCTACAATTTGCGAAGATATTGGCGTGCATGGATTATATTTTCATAAAAGAACCTATAGATGGTAGTTTGAATTATTAAGATAATATAGACATAAGTACTGCAAGATTTTGCGGTACTGAAATGGATAGCATAATTTAACGAATTGGAGAAGATAAATGGATGATAACAAATGCATTTTTTGTAAAGAATCTGGCGATATATTTGACACCATTGAACATATTGTCCCAGAATCATTAGGTAATACGGAAGATATATTATATAATGGTGTTTGTGATAAATGTCAAAATTATTGTGGGCGAGAAATTGAAAACTATATTCTTAGAAAATCCCCTTTCGGATTTTGGAGAACATTGTCAAAAACGGTTACTAAAAAAGGAAATTTGCCTTATTTTGATACAACACAAAAGGAAATTAAAAATTCAAAGGTTTCAGATTATCACAAATATACTAATGAAGTGAAAATATATCCTGAGGATGGTGAAACTATAATTGCAGCGGAGTTCTCTGATTTTTTCATTATCAACGTGTTCTAAAGAGAGAAAAGCAGAAAATCAATATTGTTTTTACGCCTAAAATGCTTATATATGGGACGGTTTTTAGGAAAAGTAGCTTTGGAATATTGATATAAAGAATTTGGAAGCAACATATTTCACAACAGATTCGATGCTATAAGAAAATATGTTAGATATGGTACTACAAAAGATATGTGGCCAATACTGAATGGAAAGTTAGAAGAAAATCTTTTAGAATATAAAACAAAAAATGAAGCCGAAGAAGAACGTACGCTATATTCGTACAAGTTTTACGAAATAGATGCTCAAATTATATTTTGTTTTGATATAGGTATGGAAAGATATAGCATAATCCTTACAGAAAGATTGCCCAATGCAGATGTGTTTACAGAAGAAGTTATGGCCGCAGAATGACGCAGGATTTTGGGAAAGGATTTACTGTTGCCAATTTGAAAAATATGCGGCAGTTTTATTTGACTTTTCCAAATGGCTACGCACTGCGTAGCGAATTGAGTTGGACTCATTATCGGCTTCTTATGCGTGTGGAAAATGATAATGCACGTGAATTTTATATGCAGGAAGCAGTGAAATCCCAATGGAGCACCAGACAGCTTGAACGGCAGATAAATTCCTTTTTCTATGAAAGATTATTGTCCAGCAAAAATAAAGAGCAGGTTGCGAATGAAATTCAGACTTTGGAAATTGCTAAGCAACCAGAGGACATTATCCGAGATCCTTATGTGTTAGAATTTCTTGGATTGAACCCTAATGATGATTTCTATGAAAGCGATTTGGAACAAGCGTTGATTACACATTTACAGAAATTTCTTTTAGAATTGGGCAGGGGATTTTCGTTTGTTGCCAGACAAAAGAGAATCACTTTTGACGGGCGTCATTTTAGAATTGACCTTGTATTCTACAATTATATTCTGAAGTGTTTTGTATTGATTGATTTGAAAGTTGGTGACTTGACACATCAAGATTTGGGGCAAATGCAGATGTATGTCCATTATTATGAGCGGGAGTTGATGAATGAGGGAGATAATCCGCCGATAGGGATTGTGCTTTGTGCGGATAAGAGTGAGTCTGTAGTTAAGTATACATTGCCGGAAAATGAAACGCAGTTTTTGCATCCAAATATAAATTGTACTTACCGAGTGAGGAGGAATTACTGAGAGAATTAAAACAGGAGTATCAGGCATTGGAAGCAGGAAAGTTGGAAGAAGAAACGGAGTGATTTGCAAAATTAGCTTACAGGCTGTAAGCCAATTTTGTGGGGATATGTTTTAGAATGATACAAATGTCGAGACGGTTGTCAGTTTATCCCTGAAAAAGGACAGCCCTAAAATCGAGGTGTCCACGAAGCCGGGCGGGGACAGTCTGTATGAGCCAAAGGACAAAGGAACCTATGAGAAGATTAAGGCGTATGTCCTGGAGAAACATGGATTAAAGGTCAGCAGTCTCTATATCGCCCAGATCAAGGATAAGTGTGGGCTGGATAAGCGGCTGAACTATAATCTGTCAAAGAAAGATGACCAGCACGTACCGGAGTGTCCGAAAGAAAAAGAGGATGCGATAATGGATGCGTTCAGGCATTTTGGGTTGATTGAGTAGTGTCGGATAGATTATAATTGCTGGATTCCCACTGGATATATAGCTATCTGGTGGGATTTTTTATTTCAGCGAGAATGATGGGGAAATGCAACGTGTTTATAAATTGGAATAAATATTAAACAAATAAACGGATAGTGTTTACAAATTAAAAAAAATAGTGTAGAATAAACACGAAAGGAGATGGTAGCATGTTTAACAAGAATCTTAAGTACTATAGATTGAAAAAGAATATGAGTAAGAAGGATTTAGCTGAAGCATGTGGTGTAACTCCGA
>CACXFV010000159.1 GCA_902767015.1 uncultured Lachnospiraceae bacterium
AATAGGTGGCGCCATTTCCTGTCCTGCACCGTCCTGAAAATGATAGGAGATTTCATCAAGCAGTATTCCGTAAGGAATTTCTTTTCCTGTTTCAGAGTCAATGACAAAAACAATGCGGGAATCCAGTTGTTTTAGCTGCTCCTTAGAGAGAACTGTTGAAAGATCCAGTATATTTTTATTGGCAACATAACTTGTAAAGCTTTCAGGACGGAGAATAAAGGCATCTATTTTTTTCTGATCATAAAATCCGTCTAATCTCATATCATCAGGAATCGTTGAGTAAAAGGTACTAAAGGTAGTGTGATGAGCATTGATATAGCCTTGATAATCTGTTTGTGTATCAAGATAATCACAAAACTCTTCCGGAAGCGCTTTCATGGTTTCCTCATTGAGCTGAACTCCCTCCATCATGGCACAGAAAAAAGTATCTTTTATCTTGTTGGAATTATGAAGGGAGATGATGACATATATGGTGACAAGTATAAAGACGGTAACTCCTACAGTATATCCAAGGTAGTATTCCTTAAAATAATAGAACTTATCCTTAAAGGACATTTCGCGAAATTGTCCCTCTTCTAACTTATCAGAACGTTTACTGTTATAAATCTCCGCATTTTCATCAAGGCGGCTTTCCTTTACCTCATGCTGTTCGTGATCTTTTATTTCCATTGGCGTATCCTCTCTGGCATTATAGATTGATTTCATAGATATATGTTAAAAATGACAGTTTCTATTATACCTTTATAAAGTGAAAAAAACAACTAACAATTCACAGGTAACAAAAAGTAATAAAAAATAGTTGAAAACAAAAACGTATTATTGTATAATCTAGTCAATTTGGGATGTAATGACATACCGAAGAGTTTCAATAGGATAAGACCCGAAAAGCGGTTCTTACTATAGCATTGATAATTGGTAGATGGCAAGGGCGTCAGAACTACTGTTGTAGTTTTGACGCTCAAATCAAGCTGTGGACTTTATTTTAGAATGATAAGAAAGGATTGATGACAGCAATGAAAGCTTTTCTGATACTGGAGGATGGAACTGTATATGAAGGAATTTCAATTGGTTCAGCGAGAGAAGTGATAAGCGAAATTGTATTTAATACATCGATGACAGGTTATCTTGAGGTGCTGACAGATCCGTCATATGCAGGACAGGCGGTTGTTATGACCTATCCGTTAATCGGTAATTATGGAATCTGCCGCAAAGATATGGAGTCGTTAAAGATATGGCCTGACGGATATATCGTAAGAGAATTGTCAAGAATGCCAAGTAATTTCAGAAGCGAAGCTTCTATACAGGATATGTTAGAGGAATATGATATTCCGGGAATTGCAGGAATAGATACCAGAGCCCTCACCAAGAGACTGAGGGAAAAGGGTACAATGAATGGAATGATTACTACAAATCAGAACTATGACATAGAGCAGATTATACCGCAGTTAAAAAAATACTCGCCTAAGGGGGTTGTGGCAAAGGTAACCTGTCATGAGAAAACCGTTCTGAAAGGAAATGGATATAAGGTGGCGCTTCTTGATTTCGGCACTAAAAATAATATAGCAAGATCCTTAAATGAGCGTGGCTGTGAAGTGACGATTTATCCTGCCTTTACAAAGGCAGAGGATATCATTGCATCCCATCCGGATGGAATCATGCTTTCCAATGGACCGGGAGATCCGAAAGAATGCGTCTCCATCATAGAAGAAATTAAAAAATTATATGAAACAGAGATACCTATTTTTGCTATTTGTCTTGGACACCAGCTTATGGCATTGGCGACAGGTGCCGATACCCATAAGATGAAATATGGTCACAGAGGGGGGAACCATCCGGTTAAAGATTTAAGAACCGGACGTGTGTATATTTCTTCACAAAATCATGGATACGTGGTTGATACAGACACTATTCATCCCGATATAGCAGAAGTAGGTTTTATTAATGTCAATGATAAGACTGTTGAAGGTTTAAGATATGAGAATAAAAAAATATTCACGGTGCAGTTTCATCCGGAGGCATGTCCGGGACCGAAGGATTCTAATCTTTTATTTGATGAATTTATACAGATGATGGGAGGTAGTAACAATGCCTAAGAATTTGAATATAAAAAAGGTTCTTGTCATAGGCTCGGGTCCTATTGTTATAGGACAGGCAGCAGAGTTTGACTATGCCGGAACACAGGCCTGCCGCTCTCTTAAGGAGGAGGGAATAGAGGTCGTACTTCTCAATTCAAACCCTGCCACGATTATGACAGATAAGGATATTGCAGATAAAGTATATATCGAACCCCTTACGGTAAAAGTGGTTGAAAAGCTGATTGAATTAGAAAAACCGGACAGTGTCCTTCCTACGCTCGGTGGACAGGCAGCCCTGAATCTGGCCATGGAACTGGCAGAGGAGGGATTTCTCGAAAAGCATAACTGCAGGTTAATCGGAACAACACCGGAGACCATTAAGAAGGCAGAAGACCGTCTGGAATTTAAGCAGACAATGGAGAAAATCGGTGAGCCATGTGCGCCTTCTCTCGTCGTGAAAAATGTGGAGGATGGCGTGGCATTTGCCGGTAAGATTGGCTATCCTGTCGTGTTAAGACCGGCATATACCCTAGGCGGCAGTGGCGGCGGAATCGCACATAATTATCAGGAATTAGTAGATATACTTTCCAACGGTCTGAGATTAAGCCGTGTAGGAGAGGTGTTGGTGGAACGCTGTATATCAGGCTGGAAAGAGATAGAATACGAAGTCATGAGAGACAGCGCCGGCAATTGCATTACCGTATGTAATATGGAAAATATTGATCCTGTAGGTGTCCATACAGGAGACAGCATCGTAGTAGCACCTTCACAGACCTTGGGCGACAAGGAATACCAGATGTTGCGTTCTTCTGCCCTGAATATTATCAGTGAGTTAAACATCACAGGCGGATGTAATGTTCAATATGCCCTTCACCCGACCAGTTTTGAATATTGTGTGATTGAGGTCAATCCCCGTGTAAGCCGTTCCTCTGCGCTGGCCTCCAAAGCCACAGGATATCCTATTGCTAAGGTCGCTGCAAAAATTGCCTTAGGTTATACACTTGATGAGATTAAAAATGCCATCACTGGTAAGACATATGCGAGCTTTGAGCCGACATTAGATTACTGTGTTGTCAAGATACCCAGACTTCCGTTTGACAAATTTATTACTGCCAAGAGAACGCTGACCACCCAGATGAAGGCCACAGGTGAAGTCATGAGTATCTGTACCAATTTTGAGGGAGCACTGATGAAGGCAATCCGTTCTCTGGAGCAGCACGTGGAGAGTCTGTTGGATTATGATTTTTCTGAGTTAAGTGATGAGGAATTGGCAGAACAGTTAGAAAAGGTAGATGACAGGAGAATCTGGGTGATAGCAGAGGCATTGAGAAGGCATTTTAGTTATGATGTTATCTATGACAGTACTAAAATTGACAGATGGTTCATTGATAAAATTGCCATTATTGTTGAGATGGAGGCAAGGCTTAAGAGTGAGGAGCTTACGAAGGAACTGTTAAAAGAGGCAAAGCGAATAGAATTTCCGGACCATGTCATTGCAAAGCTGAAGGGAACCATGACAGAGGAGGAAGTACATGCTCTTAGAGAAAAGTACGGTATTGTGGCAGCTTTTAAGATGGTGGATACCTGCGCCGCGGAATTTGAAGCAAGTACACCGTATTACTATTCCTGCTTCGGAAGTGAGAACGAAGTAATCGAGACCAGACCTGAAAAAAAGATATTGGTGCTCGGTTCCGGTCCTATCAGGATAGGTCAGGGAATCGAATTTGACTTCTGCTCTGTGCACAGTACGTGGGCATTTAAGGAAGAGGGATATGAGACGATTATTATTAATAATAATCCGGAGACCGTGAGCACAGACTTTGATATAGCAGATAAGCTTTATTTTGAGCCACTCACACCGGAGGACGTGAGAAATGTTGTTGACCTTGAAAAGCCGGATGGAGCCGTTGTCCAGTTTGGTGGACAGACAGCCATCAAATTGACCGAAAGTCTTATGAAAATGGGAGTAAAAATACTGGGAACAAAGGCAGAGGATGTGGATGCCGCAGAGGATAGGGAACTATTTGATGAAATCCTTGAGAAGTGTGATATACCAAGGCCGGCAGGAGGAACCGTATTTACCTGTGAGGAGGCAAAACAGGTAGCGAACAGGCTGGGGTATCCGGTGCTTGTGCGGCCGTCCTATGTTCTCGGTGGACAGGGAATGCAGATTGCCACCTCCGACGAAGAGATAGAAGAATTTATGAATATTATTAACCGTATTGCGCAGGACCATCCGATACTGGTGGATAAGTACCTTGTGGGAAAGGAGATAGAGGTTGATGCCGTGTGCGATGGAACGGATATCTTAATTCCGGGAATTATGGAGCACATAGAGAGGGCCGGTGTCCACTCAGGCGACAGTATCTCAGTCTATCCGGCAAGAACCATTTCTAAAGAGGCAATTGACAAGATTGAAGATTATACAAAGAAGCTTGCCATGTCTTTGCATGTAAAAGGCATGATTAACATCCAGTTTATCGTGTGCGGCAAGGCCGATGTGTATGTGATAGAGGTTAATCCACGTTCCAGCCGTACTGTTCCGTATATCAGTAAAGTTACCGGAATACCGATTGTGAAGCTTGCCACCAAGTGTATCATCGGAAGAACATTAAAAGCACTTGGATATCAGCCGGGATTGCAGAAGAATGCAGATTATATCGCCATTAAGATGCCGGTATTCTCTTTTGAGAAAATCAGAGGAGCAGAGATCAGTCTGGGACCTGAAATGAAATCCACAGGCGAATGTCTTGGCATTGCAATAACGTTTGAAGAGGCATTATATAAGGCATTTTTAGGTGCCGGAGTCAATCTTCCGAAGCATAAAAAGGTGATTATTACGGTGAATGATGCAGATAAAAAGGATGCGATTGCCATAGGACGCCGCTTTGAGCAGCTGGGCTACGAGGTATACGCCACAAGAAGCACAGCAAAGGTACTGCGTGAAAACGGGGTAAATGCGATTAAAGTTAACAAGTTAAATCAGGAATCACCGACAGTGATTGACTTATTGCTGGAGCACAGAATAGATATCGTGGTAGATACACCGACACAGGGAAGAGATAAGAGCAGAGACGGCTTCCTGATCAGAAGAATTTCTATAGAAACAGGTGTCAATTGTTTCACTTCACTTGATACAGTGAATGCATTGCTTACCAGCCTTGAGAGTAATGTGAGTGACAAACTGCAGCTTATTGATATCGCTACAGTTACTGCCAGATAAGATGCGGGTATTGAAAACTAAGGCTTAGTAAGTTTTTGTTTTCTGACGGATATGTAGTTTTAATCTCGTAAAAGTATCGGTTCAGTCCATGAACATAAATCTATAAAAGAAGGTACAGGATAAAATAATCTGATGTAAAATGCGACAGATTATCTTGTCCGGTATCTTTTTTTATTTTAGTAAAATTTTCACGGACTGAACGGTTACCTTTGTTACAGGGGAGATGGTTATTTTTTACATTTAAGGGTGTTATTTTTTACATGTCCGATTTTTGTGATTTTTTTGGTGTATAATAAAAGATATACATCCATTTCCAAGGTTTTACCAATGAAAACGAAAAAGGAGAGAGCAGCCTATGAAAA
>CACXFV010000160.1 GCA_902767015.1 uncultured Lachnospiraceae bacterium
GTAGAAGCTGATACTAATGTATTTCCGACTGTATCGTCAATAATTTGAGCATACATATGATTATTACTTCTAAAAACAGCTAAACGTGGTGTTTCGGCAGTTCCAGCCAAACGATTACGTATTCTTCTATGTTTCTTTGTACGAACTTCTGTTCTTGATTTTTTACTAACCATGTCTGTCACTCCTTTAATTATTTCTTACCAGTCTTACCAACTTTACGTCTGATAACTTCATCAGCATACTTGATACCTTTTCCTTTATAAGGTTCAGGTCTTCTCTTATCTCTGATTTCAGCAGCGAACTGGCCAACTTTTTCTTTATCAATACCTTTAACTATTATCTTATCTGTACCCTCGACTACCGTCTCTATTCCCTCTGGATCCTCCATCTCAACCGGATGAGAATATCCAAGAGATAATACTAACTTCTTACCCTGCTTCTGAGCTCTGTAACCAACACCGTTGATTTCAAGAACCTTCTCGTATCCATCCGTAACACCCTTTACCATATTGGCAATCAGTGTTCTTGTAAGACCATGAAGCGACTTCATTCTCTTTAAATCATTTGGTCTTGATACAGTAAGCTCTGCACCTTCCACCTTGATTTCCATCTCTTCCGGAAGCACTCTCTCAAGTGTTCCCTTTGGTCCCTTTACAGTCACTTTATTATTTTCTGCCACATCTACAGTAACACCTGCAGGAATGGCGATAGGCATTCTTCCTATACGTGACATGCCGTGCACCTCCTAAATTGAGTATATATTATTTTTTTGATATTTAATTTATATGCAGAGAATGTAAACCATTCTCTTTATAAGCTTTATATAACCTTTATTGTAACGCCGAGAGTGCTTTGCATTCTCTTAATGATTCAGGCTCTGCTTTGCTGACAAGTTTGTTCTCCAAATGATTCAGGCTTGCCTGAATCATTTGTTACCAAACAAATGCCAATACTTCGCCACCTACGCCAAGCTTTCTAGCCTCTTTATCTGTTACCACACCATTATTTGTCGAAATAATAGCGATTCCTAAACCACCAAGCACTCTAGGAAGCTCCTCCTTGCCTGCGTATACACGAAGTCCAGGCTTAGAGATTCTCTTGAGTCCTGAGATGATTTTTTCATTTTTATCTGCACCGTACTTTAATGTGATACGGATTGTTTTAAATTTTCCATCCTCTACAACGTCATACTTCTTGATATATCCTTCGTTAAAAAGAATTTCAGCAATTGCTAATTTCATTTTTGATGATGGTACATCAACTGTATCATGTTTAGCAGTATTTGCATTACGGATTCTTGTAAGCATATCTGCGATTGGATCATTTGTTGTCATTTAAATTGCCTCCTTTCCGATTTATCCTACCAGCTTGATTTCTTAACACCAGGTATCTGGCCTTTATATGCTAACTCACGGAAGCATATTCTGCATATTCCGTATTTTCTTAAGTATGCATGTGGACGACCACAAATTCTACAACGTGAATATTCCTGTGTAGAGAATTTTGCTTTACGCTGTTGCTTAACTTTCATAGCAGTCTTAGCCATGGGATTACCTCCTAACTATTTTTGAAATGGCATATTAAACAATGTCAATAATTCGCGTGCTTCTTCATCAGTCTTAGCAGTTGTAACAAATATTACATCCATACCTCTGACTTTATCTATCTTATCATATTCAATCTCCGGAAAGATTAACTGTTCCTTAATACCAAGTGCATAATTACCTCTGCCATCAAATGCGTTAGGGTTTACTCCTCTAAAGTCACGTACACGAGGCAATGCAAGGTTAATCAAACGATCTACGAACTCATACATCTTCTCGCCTCTTAAAGTAACTTTACAGCCAATAGCCTGACCTTCTCTAATCTTGAAGTTTGCCACTGAATTTTTTGCTCTTGTCAAAACTGCCTTCTGACCTGAAATCGTCTCCAAATCTTTTACTGCAGAATCTAATACCTTTGCATTTTCTTTTGCTTCGCCAACGCCCATGTTTATTACTACTTTATCAAGCTTAGGTACCTGCATGATATTTTTATATCCAAATTTTTTCATCATTGCATCAACAATCTCATTGTTGTATGTCTCTTTCAGTCTACTCAACTTCTAGTACCTCCTTTCTGAATTAATCAATCACTTCGCCTGTTGCCTTAGCTACTCGAACCTTCTTGCCATCCTTCTCTGTAAATCCGATTCTTGTAACCTTTCCATTCACAACATACATAACGTTTGATATATCGATAGGACCCTCCTGGTTGATGATACCACCCTGCTGATTCTGAGCACTAGGTTTTGTGTGCTTTGTAATCATGTTGATACCTTCAACGATGACTCTGCCGTTCTTTCTGTCAACAGAAAGAACCTTTCCTTCTTTATCTTTATCCTTACCTGCGATTACTCTGACAGTATCGCCTTTTTTAATCTTACTTGTTGCCATGCCTACACCTCCTATAATACTTCAGGTGCTAATGAGACAATCTTCATAAACTGTTTCTCTCTTAGCTCTCTGGCTACTGGTCCAAATATACGTGTTCCTCTTGGTGTCTTATCATCCTTGATGATAACAGCAGCATTTTCGTCAAATTTTATATAAGATCCGTCTTTACGACGTGCGCCTTTTA
>CACXFV010000161.1 GCA_902767015.1 uncultured Lachnospiraceae bacterium
ACTGCCCGAATTAACGCCTGTGGAGATAGTAGGTTACGAGGTCTGCGAAGCAGGAAGCCCATTGGCTTTAGACAATGGGTAGTTCACGAATCGGAATAGGAAAAGAGAGGGCTGAAACCAAATGTACGTGGTAACATTGACAGTTCATTTACTTTATGATAACCTGAAATTATGATTTTTTTGCGTAGGAAAGAAGTGCGTGATATGGGAAATTACTTAAATGTCGGTAATGCAGGATTTGATGCGGTAAGAAAGGGAATCTATGTCCACAAGACCGAAATGATTTCATTTATGAATCGGATTCTCGGTTCAAAAGATAAGCTGGTTTGTGTCAGCAGACCTCGTCGGTTTGGTAAATCATTTGCGGCGCAGATGTTATGTGCATATTATGATAAAAGCTGTGATTCACGAAATTTGTTTGAAGGTATGAAGATTTGTGAGGACAGTTCTTTTGAGACATATTTGAATCAATATAATGTGATTTATTTGGATATCACATTGTTTATATCGCGGACATCACACATAAGAGATATTGTGAAGAATATCAATGATGCTGTTATGGGAGAGATTCATTATGATTATTGACGAATGGGATGCATTGTTCAGAGAAGCAAAAGAAGATGTGAAGGTTCAAAAAGAATATATTTCTTTTTTGAGAAGCCTCTTTAAGAGTAATTGGACAGATACAATATTTGATCTGGTGTACATGACAGGAATCCTGCTGATTAAGAAGTATGGGACACAGTCAGAAACCTATGAATCTCTTAAACTTTACATAGAGATGAATGAGGATGGCTTAAAGGAATCAATTGTTCAAATGTTGGGTGGAGCGCATGTTAAAATTGATGTGGCGACATTTCAGAATGATATGACCAATATAAAAAGTAAAGATGATGTATTGACATTATTAGTTCATTTGGGATATTTGGCTTATGATATTGAGGCAAAGTCAGTATATATTCCTAACGAAGAGGTTCGTGAGGAGTTCGTTCGGGCAGTAACCAAGGGAAAACATACAGAAATAGCAAAATTAATAAGAAACTCTGATGCATTATTAGAAGCAACATTGAACATGGATGAAGAAACAGTAGCAGTTGCTAAAAATAAGGTACATTCCTGTAAAATAGAAGAATACTTTATTTAGGGCAGGTATGCTTTTAAGACTTCAAAAAAGGTTGAATAGCGATGAAAAAAAAGATTGATTACGAAACGGTTATCAAAGGAAGACGATTTTCTTCTTATGCAGAAGAAGCAGCATATGTCAGAGAATTAATAGAAAAGGGAGCGCTTATCCCCATCAAAAAATCCGGTACAAACGGAAAAAGTCCTGCACTGCCGCTTCGGTATTGGAAGCCTGAGGCAGAAGAGGATTACAGCGGATTGTTGGAAGAAATAAGGTACAAGCTGTCCACTGATATAGATATCAGCTTTTATCTCCATAAACCGCATATATATAAGGACGAACGCAAATATGTGCTCCTGTTAAGTGATTATCTTAAAGATCATAAGGACAGGTTAAAAACGTGTATTTCGATGAATGAGAGAAGCTATGATATCTGGAGACGGGAAAAGTTCTTGTCTAAAGAAAAGGGAGAAACCGTTCTGAAACATTGTGGTATTGATCAGTCTGTCCTAAATTATTATACTACAAGAGAACCCCTCGCTTATTTTTCCGCAACAAAAGACACACCACAGAATCTATTGATTATTGAAAATCTTGACACCTTCTATAGCATAAGAAAACGAATGCTTGGAGGTAATCCGGATATTCTGGGGATGAATTTCGGGACAATTATCTACGGCGACGGGAAGAGAATTTCAAAGGCATTTGAAGATTATGAAATCTGTGCAGAGCCATATATGACCGACAGTGAAAACAGATTCTATTATTTTGGTGATCTGGATTATGAAGGGATATTAATCTATGAGAGTTTTGCGGAAAAATTTGCTGATGAGGTTGAGATCATTCCGTTTTGCAGCGCTTATGAGAGGATGCTGGATAAGGTGACAGCTCTGCTTGAATTACCCGATACAAAGAAAGGGCAAAACAGGAATACAGGACAAAGATTTTTTGCATTTTTTTCGCACAGTACCCTTGAAAAAATGAAAAATATTCTTGAGCATGACAAGTATATTCCACAGGAAATATTGTCAGAATTAGATTTTATACAGGAGGTATAAAATGCAGTATGACTTTTTAAAGAATTTTCCAAAGCGGATGAAAAATGTAGGTCTGTTTGCAAGACTGGTATTAAATACGACAAGCAGGACAACATGGAATACTTACAAGTTTCAGAGTGATTCAGAACAGTTAAATATGGTATTTTCTGTACTCCTTTTTATTATGGAGCAGTCGTTAAAGGAGGACTACTGCACCATCGATGATATAGGAGCCTTTATCGACAACATTAATGCTACCTATTTCTTAAAACAGCTTTCCTTTGAGGAATGCAGGAATCTGGGAGATTTTATTGTCAATACGATTCTTTCAAATGATGGAAAATTAATGAGCTTTGACGGATATGATTATGAAAGCAGAGCCTATCATATTGAACATATCGGTTATGTGAAAAATCGTGTCGTATATATCAACGGAGATATCAAAAGAACCTCCTATTCTCTGACCGATGACGGTTATAATCTGATGTTGTCCACACTTGAGGTGGAGAATAATCTTAAGCTTACCATTCATGAAATGATATTTCAGATGCATCTTGAAAAACAAAGTTACGATAAAGCGGTAGATGATATTAAGAATATTTTTCTTCAGATGCGTATTCAGCTCAAAAAGATACAGGAAGCGATGGTGAGGATCAGAAGAAATGCACTGGATTACTCCGTTGCGGAATATGAGGAAATCTTAAATGAAAATCTTAATACGATCACTGAGACAAAGGTAAAATTTGAAAATTACAGAGAACATGTTAAGAAGAGAGCAGCAGAGCTCGAGCATGAAAATATTAATGTCAAAAAACTGACCTCTAAGGATGAGGAGAATCTTGCTAATTTAAAGATAATCTGGGGATATTTAAATCAGACGATTGATGAACATCAAAAGATATTAAATACGCATTTTGATTTAAAAGATCTGTACACGAAAGAATTAGAACAACTTGCCATTGTGAAGTCTATCAAGAGATTTTCTGTAAAGACAGATGTGTATGATAAAATCATTGAAGCGCCGGCTTCATTGGAAGAGTTTCATTTTTTTCTGGCACCTTTATTTAACAGAGAGATTGAAAAGAACTATAATCCTTTAAAGGCAAGTGAATTTCAAAAAAACATAAAGGCAAAGACAGAGGAGGATACGGTAGAGGAGATAGATTTTGACGAGGAGGAATGGGAGAGAGAGCAGGAGAGAATAAGGGAAGAAAAAAGAAAGAAATATGAGAGCAGTGTTTCATACATTGTAGATAAAGTAGTAAAAGCAGGAGAAATTCTGCTAAGCGATCTGAGAGAGGAAATCGGTGATAATGTGTGTGAACGGGATAAGCTGATTCCGACAATAGAGATATTTAAGGAAGTGATGGTGGAGCTGATCAAGGGGCAAAATCTTGATATTGCAGCACTTAAGAAAGAGAGAAGCAGTGTTATTACAGACAGCTTAGAAGTATTTGAACCGAATATCATGCTGTTAGATATGCTTGAAAAGTATGACAGAGACGGAGAGATTACGAATTTTATTGTGATCAGGACACCGGGTGAGGATGTCATTTTTGAGGATATTGTAGGTGAGGATGGCGTGAAGAGAAGTATCAAATGCTCCAATGTGAGATTTGTCGGTCTGAGCGGATAGCAGTAACAGGGGTATAGAATATAAATAGCTATTCAGCACCTCAAGTCAGGAAATAATTTCCTGACTGTGGACGTCCAGAGCCGCTAAAGCGTCTTGTCCGCCTGAGATAATTCATAAAATATCATTTAGTGAGCAAGCTCCCTGCCTGATATTTTATAAATTATCTCAGGTGCTGAATATTTACAAATAACTATTCAGAAAGGAATTGCATAGTTATGTCATATAACATAGACACGATCAGACAAAGTCAGGAAATCTTCTACTATCTGTTAGAAAAACATGAGATCAGTGAAGACAGGGAACCGGTACTGTTTAAGAGTTTTGCTGAAAATGAGGAGATACAAAATCTTGTAAAAAGTCAGGGTACCATTGCAGAGAGCAATATTGAACGTTATGGAAATGTCATCTACCTCATTCCGAAGGAGGATAATCATTTTTTGGGCTATTCCAAGGCACAGCTTAAGAACCTTCTCTGTAAATCGAACGGAACGGATAAGGATTATTATCTTGCACAGTTTACCATACTGGTGCTGTTGGTAGAATTTTATGATGGTCAGGGCAGCAGCAGTAAGATGAGAGATTTTATGAGAGTAGGCGAATTGCAAAATTCCGTTGCCGCAAGGCTGAAGGAGGGTGCCGACAAGGAAGCAGAACAGGAAGACAAAACAGACAGCGGTATTGCTTTTTGTAATATGCTGGAGGCATATGAGGCATTGCGTTCTGATGAAAGGGGTTCAAGGGCAAAAACTACCAAAGAAGGATTTATGCACAATATTTTGGTATTTTTACAAAGTCAGGGATTGATTGAGTATGTGGAAAAGGACGAGACAATTCTGACAACAAAGAAGCTTGACAATTTTATGGACTGGAACATTTTGAATCAAAATAATTACCAGAGAGTACTGCGGATATTGGGGGTAAAAACGGATGGCGACAATTAATGCTGTGAGATTTATCAATATTAATTACAACAACAATTCAATGAAGATTAATGATGAAACTATGCATTTTAACGGAGACAGTACACTTGTATCATTGAAAAACGGCGGAGGCAAATCGGTGTTGATTCAAATGATGATGGCACCCTTCGTACACAAGAAATACAGAGATGCGAAGGACAGGCCCTTTGAGAGCTATTTTACAAGTCAGAAGCCTTCTTTTATTCTGATCGAATGGAAATTAGATTCCGGTGCGGGAAAATTATTGACGGGACTGATGGTAAGAAGAAGTCAGGCGGATATAGACGAAAATGGAGAGCCTTTGGAAATGACAGGAATCATCAGTTATTACAGAGATTCCTGTATCTGCGATATTCACAATCTTCCCGTAGTTGAAAAGAGTAAAAAGGAAATGGTATTGAAAAATTACGGGGCATGCAGACAATTATTTGACAGCTATAAAAAGGACAATTCACTGACATTTTTCTACTATGATATGAATATGCAGGCACAGTCGAAGCAGTATTTTAATAAGCTGAAGGAGTATAAAATAGATTATAAGGAATGGGAAAAAATCATCAAAAAGGTGAATCTTAAGGAGTCCGGTCTGTCGGATTTATTTGCTGACTGCAGAGATGAGAAGGGGCTTGTGGAAAAATGGTTTTTGGAAACGGTGGAGGAAAAGCTTAACAATGACAATAACCGTATGAATGAATTTCGCAATATTGTGGATAAACATGTAAGGCAGTATAGTGAAAATGAATCAAAAATAAAGCGAAGAGATATTATAAAACTGTTTAAAGAGTATGTGTGTATTGATTCCGAGAGTAAAAGTGTACTCACTCTTGCACAGGAATTTGTTGGGAAAGAGGGGGAGCAGACTTTTCAGGAAAATAAAATTGCAAATTATATCAAAATTCTAAAGCAGCTTTATGAAGAAACGGAGTTTGAAATTGAAAAAAGGGAAGAATCCATTAGTAAGATCAACGCTAAAATTGCAAGGCTGGTTTATGAAAAATATTCTTGTGAAATCAATTCGCTGATAAAAGAGAGAAAGACGCAGGAAGCCCTGTATTCACAGACATTGCTTGAAAAAAATGATATGGAAGATAAGATAGCAGATACAGAGAACAGGCTTCATACATATGAGTGTGCGAAAGCAAATGAGCACAGACAATACGAACAACAGGAACTTGATCAGCTGAGTGAACAGAAGAAAGCACTTGACAAGAGCGAGGAGGAAAAAGCACCGAGGCGCAGGGAGCTTGGTTCGTTGCTGTATGCTTATTATGATGAAAAAAATGAGACCATTCAGGTTAAGCTTGATGAAAATGAGAGAGAGACAGCAGAGGTGCTTAAGAGAATTGAAGAGGAACAAAGAAATTTAAGCGGGCAAAATGCTGAAATACTTAAATGGGAAGCAGAGCTTGCAAGACTTGATGAGAGAATAAAAGGATATGGAAAAAGGGAAACCGAATTTAATGAGAGGCATGACGAGGGGCTTGCAAGAAATATACTGGGAAGATATGAGGAGGGTTTTTTTGAAATTTTTAGGGAAGAGAATGATACAAAGCTGAAAAATACACTAAATGCGTATAAAAATGATGGTAAACTTTTAGAGGATAAAAGACAGCTTGAGATAAAATTTTCAAAGGATATAGAATATGCGAAACTTGACATAAACAATCGGGAGAACGAATATCAGAATCTGTTAAAAGAGCGTTTGCAGCTTGAGGAAGAAATTGCAAAGAGAAAGGATATCCTGACCTATCTGGGGCTCCATGAAGAAGCACTTTATGACAGGGAAACTATCCTTTCTACAGCTGACAGAAAGATTCATGAGAAGGAAGAAGTCGTGAAAAAGTTCTCAAAGCAGGAAAGTGATCTTGAAAAGGAATACAGGGCACTTACCAAGGGAGAAATCATGGAGCTTCCGAAGGATTTTGCGGAGGAACTGACACATCTGGAAATAGATATTCTTTTTGGTATGGAATGGCTTAAGAAAAATGGCAGGACGGATCAGGAAAACATTGACCTTGTGAGAAAAAATCCGTTTCTGCCATATGCCCTGATCATGTCACGGAAGAATATTTCGAAGCTGAAGGACAGTTCTTCAAAACTGTATACTTCCTTTCCGATTCCGATTGTGACCAGAGAAGAAATCGAGAATGGCAGGCAGATGGGGGATGACAGAGTATATTCTTTTGAAGGAATCCAATTCTATGTCTATTTTAATGAAAATTTTCTTGATGAGGAGAAGCTGAAACTGCTTATTGAAAAAAAGGAGGCAGAGCTGCTTGCGATAGAGAATCAGTTAAGGCAGAGAAGAAACGAGAGAGACAGCTATATTGATAAGAAAAATCTTGTCAGCAACCAGAGATTGACCAAAGACCTATATGAGGGTATCAAAGCAGGTATAGAGGAAAAATCGGGAGAAATCAAAAGGATTTCAGATAGGATGGTAGAACTGGCGGCAGACAAAGAAAAAAACAGTGCTGCAATAAAAATGCTGGAGACAAAGATAAAACAGGAGGAAGGACATATTCATAAACTGCAGGCAAAGATCACTGACATTGAAAGATTATCACAGGAATATGGAAATTATCTGAGATGCATGGATGAAAAAGCAGCCTGTGAAAAGCAAAAAGCGAATGCAGAATATAAAGCGGAGTTGGCAGAAAAGCAGATAGCGTATCAGAGAGATATCGAAAAAACGCTTGAACATGATAAATATGATCTGAGGAATGCGCTTGATAAGGTCAGCGAAAAACGCAATAAGTATAAGGTATATGAGGAAAACGGCAAAAAGCAGTCCGGATATCAGGAGGAAGAGAAAGTAACGGGAAGTCTTAACCAATATGTGGTGGCTGATGACGCAGAACCGTTGGAAGAAAGAGTGAACAACATCACAAAATATGAGGCAGAATATGATGCGATTACCGGTAAGCTCTCAATGGAAAAGAAGGATATGGAGGACAGGATTCAAAGTCAGTCAAAACGGTTAGATAAAGCAAAGCGTGAGCTTGGCAAGCTCATGAAAAGATATGGGATTGTGGAAGAAAATTTTATTGAGGTGATCTATAATGAAGAAGAGTATGACCACCGTCAAAAGATGTGCGACCAATGTAAGGAACAGCATAGAAAGAAGGAAAGGGAATGCAATCAGCAGAATGTGGGTATTGAGATATTAAAGGACAGAATCAAAAATAAGCTCCTTGATATGAAGAGAGATACCGGAAAGGAGGAGATTCTGTCAGGAAGTGAGCTGGTGCTTAAGAATTTTGATTCGGAGATTCATCAGCTTGAGCATAAGGATTCAGAAGAGAAAAAGGAAAAGGAAGGTCTTGTAAGAAGACGCAGCGGATATGGTGAAAATATCGCAGGACTTGCCGAATTTTCTGACTTTGTGATTACCTCAAAGCTGCAGCAGGGGACGGAATTTGAAAAGGATTTTAAGGTAATGTCAGGAAAAGAACTGACGGATTTCAAAGGGATACTTGTAAGAGACTATCACAAAATCAAAGATGATAAAGCAGAATGTAAGGAGGCACTTGAGAGAAAGCTTCATAGTGTCTTGCAGATAGATGAATTTAGTGATGAGTATTTTAAAAAGCCTCTTGAGGCAATGTTTAGACTGGTGGATACTCCTGCAGAGGTGATCAGACAGATTGATACCACGGTGAGGTCTTATGATGAGCTTATGAAAAAAATAGAAATCGATATTTCCGTGATTGAAAGAGAAAGGTCAGAGATTATCGCACAACTGATGGATTATGTCAAAGAGGTACATGATAATCTTTCAAAGATTGACAGTAATTCTACCATCAGGATTCATGAGCGTTCCGTAAAAATGCTGAGAATCGAATTACCGCAGTGGCAGGAGAATGAAGGAATGTACCATAACAGGATGAATGATTTTGTGGACGATATTACAAAAAGGGGTGCATGGATGTACCATCATAATGAAAATGCATATGAATATTTCGGAACAAAGATCAATACCAAAAATCTTTATGATGTGGTGGTGGGAATCAGTAATGTACAAATTAAGCTTTTTAAGGTGGAGCAATATAAGGAATATCCGATCACATGGGCAGAGGTAGCAAAAAACTCAGGAGGAGAAGGATTTTTATCTTCTTTTGTCATTTTGTCAAGCCTGTTATATTATATGAGAAAAGATGAAAGTGATATCTTCGCGGACAATAATGAAGGTAAGGTACTGCTGATGGATAATCCATTTGCAGCCACTTATTCCGAACATCTGCTGAGACCACTGATGAAGGTGGCAAAGAAAAATAATGCACAGCTCATCTGTCTTACGGGACTGGGCGGGGATTCCATCTATGGAAGGTTTGACAATATTTATGTATTGAATCTTGTATCCGCCGGACTGAAGAGAGGGGTACAGTATCTAAAGACAGACCATGTGCGGGGAAGTGAGCCGGAGGTTATGGTAGTAAGCCATGTAGAAGTGGGTGAACCGGAGCAGCTTACATTATTTTAGAGTACTGTTTGACCGTAACTATTCAGCACCTCAAGTCAGGTAATGCAAACATTTCAGATTCTTGGAATGTTGCATTACCTGACTGTGGGCATTCAGAGACACGAAAGCGTCTTGTCCGCTTAACTTCTGTTTCATCAAAATTTTAGTATCTATTTTTGAAAATATATGGTACAATAGCAGAGAATGTGTGTAGTTATTCACAAAATAGAGTAATTAGACTGTTGGAAATATTTAAAAGAACAGATTACTTCGGATAAACAGATGGCGGTTGACCATAATAAATACAAAGGCGGGATGGAATCAGGTATGAACAAAGCGGTAAATCGATTTAAAAAAATTGTTGATAAAATAATTCCTATATATGCTATTATACCACTATTATTTTCATTTGGGCTGGGAACAGCATTATATAGAATTATTATGAGTAATGGCGGTAGTTGGTATCATTATAATTTTCAGACGAGTCTGGATGAAAAAATTCCTGTCATGTCTATATGGATGTATGTGTATTTTGGGTGCTATCTGTTTTGGGCAGTGAACTATATTATTACGGCAAGAGTGTACAGAGATGACAGCGATATGTTTTATAAATTTATTTTTGCAGACATTCTTGCGAGGATTATCTGTAGTATGATATTTATCGTAGTGCCGACTACGATTAAACGGCCGAAGATTCAGATTAATACATTTAGTGACAGGTTATTGGCATATTTGTATACAATTGATGAGCCGACGAATTTGTTTCCGTCAATGCATTGTCTTTACAGTTGGATGTCGTTTGCGGGTGTAAGACATAGCAGGAAGGTTCCAAAATGGTATAAGATATTTTCGTTTATCTTTGCAGTGATGGTGGCCGCTTCGACACAGTTTACAAAGCAGCATTATCTGGTTGATATTGCCGGTGGTTTCCTTTTGGGAGAGCTGTCATACCAGATTAGTCTGTATTCGGCAGGTTATAAAGTGCCGCAAAAGTTATTTACATGGATTAATGTGAGATTATTTGGCAGAGACAGGGTATATGTTAAGAGTAATGGCAATAAGATATAGAAGCAGGATTTGATTGGGATAAGATATGAGAATTGTTAATAAAAAGAATATCTTTAATGCGTTTTTTTTAATTGCATTAGTTGGTATCACGTTGTGGGCTGTCTTTAAGGATCAGGATGTGGGAATGATTTTAAGGCTGCTGAGAGGGGTACCGGTGGGGTATAAGCTCATTTGTCTAACACTGGTAATCCTGTTTGTGTGCAGCGAATCTGTGATTATTAAGTATTTGTTTTCCTTGCTGAAGATTAAGGTTTCCATGAGGGAATGTATTGGGTATTCGTTTGTGGGATTTTTTTACAGTTGTGTGACACCGTCCGCTTCAGGCGGGCAGCCAATGCAAATGTATTATATGAAAAAGCGTGGGATTAGGATTGCCAGTTCCATGATTGTTCTAATGGTTGTGACGATAGAGTATAAATTGGTTTTGGTGCTTGTGGGAATGGGGGTAGTGATTTTTGGTCAATCGCTTATGCATTCCATGTCTCATGGGGTAAGATTTTTTATCTATCTTGGATTGGGGTTGAATACTATATGTGTATGGGCAATGACAATGCTTGTGATATATCCCAATTGGGTAAAATTGATGGCAGAAAAGTTGTATCTTTTTTTAATAAAGATACATATTATAAGAAATAAGAAAAACTGGCTTGACAGGATTAACAATTCTGTAGAGATATATAAATTGGCAGCGGTTTTTATGAAGGGAAATGGATTGGTGCTTTTTAATACCATGATGATATCGGTCTTACAGCGTTTTTTTCTGTTTACAGTTACTTATGTGGTATATAGAAGTATGGGGTTTTATGGTGACAGTGCTGTTAGGATTATTATACTGCAGGCGGTCATCTCTGTTGCAGTTGATATGCTTCCGTTGCCGGGAGGAATGGGAATTAGCGAGCACTTGTATCTGGCGATTTTCACACCGATATTTGGCAGTGACATGGTGACGACAGCGTCTATGGCTATGAGCAGAGGATATAGTTATTATGCATTGGTAGTAATCAGTGGTATCGTAGCGTTTATTGCTCATCTGACTATGGGAAGGAACCGGCATGTATCAGTGAAAAATGATAGTGTTTAGAGGATTTTGGCATTGGTAGGGATACAAAAGGAGAATGAAAAAGATGATAGGTTTTTATAATTATACAGTAATTCTTACTTATATCGGAGTTGCAGTTTCGATGGTCGGCATGAATTTTGCCTGCCATGGAAGGTATGAGTATGCCATTGTATGTCTTGCGATAGCATGTGTGTGTGATGCTTTTGACGGAAAAGTGGCAAGGACTAAGAAAAACAGAACAGTGGAAATGGAGATGTTTGGAGTCCAGATTGATTCTCTCTGTGATTTAATCTGTTTTGGCATATCGCCGGTGGTTCTGTCATATGAGATTGGCATGTGCGGTTTAGGAGGGATTTTAGTGGGCATATTTTTTGTCTTGTGTGGTGTGGTCAGACTTGCCTACTATAATGTGTTAGAAGAATTAAAGAGAACGAATGCCGGGGAAAAGGAGAACAGAAAGGTATATCATGGTTTGCCGATTACTACCATAGGTGTGATATATCCGCTTGTGTTTTTATTGTTTCCCTATCTATCCATTACTTCGTTTATCTATGTAATTATGGGGATGCATTTGATTGTGGGACTTTTATACATTACGGATATCAAAATAGAAAGGCCGAAGGATTGGGTGATAGGTCTCAGTGTTCTTGTGATGATTGTAGTGTTGATGAGAATTTTACATGTGTTTTAAGACCGTATGTGAATAGTGATTTTTTTAAGGGAAGGTGTACGTAGGGGACGTACCCTTTTCTTGTATTAGATGGATGATACGTTGTGTGGTTGGCATTATAGGAAGGAGAAGGTAGAGCGTTAATGGATTATATTGATTTAAATGGAGATTTGGTTAGAAATGAGTCTTCCCAAGACAAATTATTGAAAACATTGTATGGCAGTCAGTGGGGAACCGCTGTGTTAAAGGTGCTTACGCAGAAGTGGATATCAGATTTGAGCGGGAAGCTTTTGGATGCAGGAGTATCGTCATTGCTGATTAACAGTTTTATTAAGAATAATAAGATTAATATGAGTGATTATGAGAGGAAAAAATATCATTCTTTTAATGATTTTTTTACACGCAGGATAGCGTACGGAAGGAGACCGGTAGGTGTGGCGGGAATGCCTGACAACGGTATTGTGAGTCCGTCGGATGGAAAAGTGACGGTATATAAGATTGATGATGAATTGAAGCTGGAGGTCAAGGGAACGGTATATACGCTTGAGGCTCTTCTGAAGAATGGCAAGGTGGCAAAACATTTTAAAGGAGGATATGTGTATATTGTGCGTCTCTCTGTGGATGATTATCATAGGTACATTTATCCGGTTTCAGGTGTCAAGACAGGAAATTATCACATTGACGGTGTGTATCATACAGTGAATCCCGTGGCAAATGAGCATTACGCAATCTATAAGGAAAATACCAGAGAGTATACGCTGATTCGCGCAAAAAATCGCGGGTATATTGTGCAGATGGAGGTAGGGGCATTGCTGGTAGGAAGAATTGTGAACCATCACGACAGCAGGCGAGTCACATGTGGAGAGGAAAAGGGATATTTTGAATACGGAGGTTCCACGATTGTGGTTATGGCGGACAGAAATATGGCGGAGCCCAGAAAGGATTTACTTGCGCATACTGCTGATGGTTATGAGACAAAAGTACTGCAGGGACAGATGCTAAGCCGTCTGGAATGATAGTATGGCAAAGGTGATAAGCTGTCTGGAATGATAGCATGGTATAGGTGATAAGCTGACAGAAGTCACAAGATTATGCAGGAATAGGAGCAGGATTGATGAGTGAGCGTGAAGAGATTATTTTTGGTGATGCCCTTAAGGGAAAAGAGGATATTTTATCCGGTGACAACAATGATGCAGATAGCAAAATGGACAGGGGAGACGATGGTTATGGGGATTATTTGGGAAGGTATGATGAGAATCCGACAATTGTTATGCAGAATGCCATTAGTGCATCGTATAAAAAAAGCGGAATATGTACGATTAGTAAAATGGGGATTGCCATGACGTTTATATTTTTAATTGCTCTGATAATGGCCTATTTTAATGATAAGAGAGAACGGTATTACATATCAATTTCTGATAAGGTAACGGCTCAATGTGCGACAACATGGACAGATACCAGATATGTATGGCGGTACAGGCTTGGAAGAAGACGAATGGTGAGAAGGAATCAATATTATGCAAGTATAATGTATGATTACAAAGGGGTGACATATAATGATATTAAGTTGAGAGTCAGTGAGAGGGTGTCTCAAGGTCAAATGCCGGAGGTATATGTGGAGAGAGATAATCCGACAGTGTGCCGGTATTATGAAGATGAGGAAGCGGCACATCCGATGGTGATATTATTTGGAATACTTTTTGTGACGGGAATTGTCTTGTGGGTAATTGGTGCCCGAAGTGATAATCAGTGAGAAAACAGTTGTTGAGTTTATCAATTTATGGTAGTATATCAATGAAAATAATTTTGTGAATGCCGGCTAAGGCTACCGGTGAACAGTAATATAAAATATAGAAGTGGAAAGGAAGGAAAATAAGAAAATGGCAGACAGTAAAGAAAAAGGTGTTAATATTGTTGTGGGAGGACATAAGGTTGACCATGTGGCAACAAAAATCGGACAGGCAGTGGATAAGGTTACTGACGGAAAGCTTAAGGTAGATGCAGAAAAGCTCGGAAAGAAGCTTGACAGCAAGAATATGGAGATTAATCTTGATAAGCTGAAAAAGAAGAAATAAATGCAGATGTAATTTTACGAAGTTTCATGGGAAAGTAAAGCTGATATGAAGTATATAGGAATTAAGAAAAAAGAACAGGGAAAATATATTGCCAGATACGATGTGACATATGAGACTGTTGACGGTAAATGTAAAGTCTATGAGATGATCAGCAGAAATCATAATATTACATCGCCGGAAGACCTTCGTGGCAGGGAGGCAGATGCAGTTGTCATAGTGCCTTGCGATGAAAGCGGAGAAAGGATACTCCTGAATAGGGAGTTCAGACTGGCAGTCTGCGACTGGGTGTATAATTTTCCGGCGGGAATGATAGATGCAGGCGAGACACCCGAGCAGGCGGCATGTCGGGAATTGCTTGAGGAGACAGGGCTTGAGCTTTATGAGATAGATGATTATATGGGAACAAGCTACAGTGCAGTGGGTTTTAGCAATGAAACGAATATCACAATTGTCGGAAAGGCAAGAGGGGAATTTAAGAAGAGCACTTCCACTGTTGAAGAGATACAGGCAAGATGGTACACAAAGGAAGAAGTAAAACAGTTATTGAAGAAGGAAAAGTTTGCGGCAAGAACACAGATGTTCTGCTATATGTGGACAAGTGATAAGAAATATGAATAAGCATTATTATGAAACTATAATAGGAATAATAAGACCTCAGCAGAGTTTTACGACACTGCTGAGGTCTTGTTTTTTGCTGTTTAGTGACTGTTCAGTTATTCTTCACAGCCAATTAGAAATTTTTGCTTGACAAACAATAAGCAATGCATTATAATACAATTCATACAGTTCCTACTAAAATAGTATGATTTAATATAATTGGATTAAAGGAGGATTATGATATGAGCGAAATTAAAGAAAGCGCATTGGAATTAATTGGAAAGACACCTATTTTAAGACTGAACAGATATGCAGAGGGTTCTCAGGCAGATATACTGGCAAAGCTTGAGTATCTGAATCCGGCAGGCTCGGTAAAAGACCGTATTGCTCTTGGCATGATTGAAGATGCTGAGCAGAAGGGGTTGTTAAACCCGGGAGCTACCATCATAGAGCCTACCAGTGGTAACACCGGCATTGGTATTGCTGCTATTGCTACAGCTAAGGGATACAAGGCGATTCTCACACTTCCTGACACGATGAGTGTTGAGAGAAGAAATCTCCTTAAGGCATACGGAGCAGAGCTTGTTCTGACAGAGGGAGCTAAGGGTATGAAGGGAGCCATTGCCAAGGCGAATGAACTCAACGAACAGATTGAGGGTTCCATTATTTTAGGACAGTTTGTGAATCCTGCTAATCCGGAGGTTCACAGAAAGACAACTGGTCCGGAGATTTGGGAGCAGACGGATGGTAAAGTAGATATCTTCGTAGCAGGTGTCGGAACCGGCGGTACAGTGACAGGCGTCGGAGAGTATTTAAAGAGTAAGAACCCTGATGTGAAGGTAGTAGCTGTTGAACCGGCGACGAGTCCTGTATTATCCAAGGGAACCCCGGGAGCACATAAGATTCAGGGAATCGGTGCGGGATTCGTTCCGGATGTATTGAATACCAAGGTTTATGATGAGATAATCACCATTGAGAACGAGGATGCCTTTGCAGAGGGAAGAAAGTTTGCACAGTCGGAAGGTGTATTGGTAGGAATTTCTTCCGGAGCCGCACTAAAGGCAGCGAAGATACTCGCAGAAAGACCGGAGAATCAGGGAAAGACAATCGTTGTATTATTACCGGATTCCGGAGACAGATATCTGTCAACACCGTTATTCAATGACTAAGAGATTGATGATAGAGATAAATATATAAGAAAATCGATTCTTTCTTGAGATAATACTTATCAAAAGAAAGAATCGATTTTTTAATGATTGCTTTTATAATTAATCTTTAATTCCGTTAACAAGCTCGTCAAGCATCTTAGGCAGTTCTGTGTCCATATTCTCATCAGTGAACTGACAGGTACCCACAGCCTTATGACCACCGCCGCCATATTTTAACATCAGACTTCCGACATCAAGAGTCGCTGTACGGTTAAGGATGCTGTATCCGACAGCAGCCGAGCAGCCATGTCCACCCTTGCCATTCACAATCCATGCAGAAATATTCTGTTCAGGATACAGGCTGTAAATCATGAAACGATTGCCTGAATAAATCGGATCAACACCACGCAGATCAGAAATAATAACATCCTTCTCTACACGAGTATGTGCCTTTACCATCTCCTTGAACTTTTCTGTCTGCTCAAAATAGACATCAATTCGCTCTTTTACATCGGGAAGGTTAAGAATCTCTTCTGTGCTCATGGTGCGGCATGCCTGCATGAGCTCCTCCATCAGCTTATAATTAGGAATGGTAAAGTTACGCCATCTTCCAAGACCTGTTCGTGGATCCATTAAGAATCCCACCAAAATCCAGCCGGTAGGGTTAAGTACTTCATCAACAGTAAGATGACCGGAATCAACTTTATCGACGGCCTCCATCATTTCATCAAAATGGCTGAAGCGTTCTTGTCCGCCGTAGTACTCATAAATGATTCTTGCACAGGAAGGTGTGATACGGCTTTCTCCCTTGTATTTTCCTTCTAACTGCTGACGCTCAAATTCACTTGAGTGATGGTCAAACCAAAGTCCGCATCCCTCTACAAAAGGTACATTGGCAAGACAATCATTCTCAGTGATAGGAATAAGGCCATCCTGCAAATCCTTAGGATGTGCAAAAATCCAAGAGTCTATAACACCAGCCTCTAATAGCAGCGTACCGCATGCCAGTCCATCAAAATCAGAACGTGTTACTAATCTCATGATAACCTCCAAAACTTTATATATTTTCGATTTAACATCATATCATTATTTTAGCGTATTTTAGACAATAATTCAAGACGTATAAAATAAAATTGCGTTGATATAGTTTTTAACTATAACTGGTTGTATTTTTTTTGTATTAACATATTTCCTATAGATGTAGTATACTTTCTCATGTTATCTGACATTTTGTGTTTGCTTATCAGAAGAGATAATGATAAAATATTGGCTGAATATTAATTTAGATGTCGGTGTCCGGCAGTCAATGAAGCCGGCACTGACGGTATATATAGATTTTGAAAGGTAATAACAGGTACAGCGAATGACTCTTACACAATTAAAATATGCAATTACAGTTACAAAGTCGAACTCAATGAATGAGGCAGCAAGAATGTTGTTTATTTCACAGCCCAGTCTGTCAGCCTCCATCAAAGAGTTGGAGGAGGAGATTGGAATTGAACTGTTCAGAAGAACGAACAGGGGCGTTTTTGTGACACCGGAGGGCGAGGAATTTATTGGATATGCAAAACAGGTGGTGGAACAGTACCGGCTCATAGAAGCGAAGTATATCCAAAAAGAGCAGGTAAAAAAGAAGTTCAGTGTGTCAATGCAACATTACACATTTGCCGTCAATGCATTTGTGGAGATGGTCAAACAGTTTGGTATGGATGAGTACGAATTTGCCATTCATGAGACACAGACCTATAAAGTCATTGAAGATGTCAAGAATTTTAAGAGTGAGATAGGAATACTGTATATCAATGATTTTAACAGAAAGATACTGAAAAAACTATTCGGAGAGTTTAATCTTGAATTTACGGAGATTTTGCAGTGTCATATCTATGTGTATATGTGGAAAGGGCATCCACTGGCCGGCAAAAAGGAGATTGAATTGGAGGAACTGGCAGATTATCCATGCCTTTCGTTTGAACAGGGAGAATATAATTCTTTCTATTTTGCAGAAGAGGTATTAAGCACCTATGAGTATAAGAGAATTATCAAGGCAGATGACAGGGCTACCATGCTGAATCTTATGGTGGGACTGAATGGATATACACTTTGTTCGGGAATTATATGTGAGGAGTTAAACGGCTCGGACTACTGTGCGGTAAAGCTGAAAGCGGATGAAGTCATGTCTATCGGTTATCTTAAGAGAAAAGGCATTGCGATTAGTGAGCTGGGCAAGAAGTATCTTGAGGGGATAGCAAGATATCAGGAAAATGTATTGGGATGAGGAGAATTATGGTAATAAAAGATTTATTTAACAACGGAAGAAGGGCATTCACTTTTGAGATATTTCCGCCAAAGAAGACAAGCCCGATTGAAAGCATTTATCATACACTGGATGAACTGATTGATTTAAAACCTGATTTTATATCGGTTACTTATGGGGCAGGTGGAAGTTACGCAGATTCAAAGACCTGTAAGATTGCTTCGGATATTCAGGAAAAGTATGGAATTATGTCAGCAGCGCACCTTAGCTGCATCTATAACTCAAAAGAGGATATCAACCTGATTTTGGAAGATTTGAGAAAGCACAATATCAGAAATATTCTGGCACTCAGAGGTGATGTAAATCCGGATTTTCCGGTTAAGCATGATTTTAAACATGCCAGTGACCTGATTACGTATATCAGAAAGGTAAGCGGAGAGGAATTTCATATTTCGGGAGCCTGTTATCCCGAAGGACATATAGAGGCGAAGAGTATAGAGGAAGATATTGCGCATCTGAAAATAAAGGTTGATGCAGGTGCCACCCATCTGATTTCGCAGTTGTTCTTTAAAAACGATGCGTACTACAGTTTTATTGAAAAAGTCAGAAAAGCGGGAATCAGTGTTCCGATAGAGGCAGGTATCATGCCTGTGTCTAATAAGAAGCAGATAGAAAGAATGGTGTCTATATGTGGTGCGAGTATTCCGAAAGAATTGAAGGATATCTTGGAGAAATATGGGGAAAATCAGGAGGCTTTAAGAGAGGCAGGTATCGAATATGCTATCAGACAGATAGACGAGCTGCTTCATAATGATGTGGATGGTATCCATCTCTATACGATGAATAATCCTTATATTGCAAGAAAAATAACTGAGCAGATAAGAAAAAATTAACTGCTTGACTTTTATACAACTTATATTATACAATTCATAGTAGAAAACTTGGAATTAAGGTACAGGTGAAGGTTACCTGTGAGTAGTAACGAGAAGTTTGGACACAGTTTGGAGGAATGAGTTATAATATGAAAATATCAACAAAAGGACGATATGCGTTAAGACTGATGTTAGACTTGGCAACCTATAATACAGGTGAGCCGGTCAGCATTAAGGATATTTCTAAAAGGCAGCAGATTTCTGAAAAGTATCTTGAACAGATTATATCGGTGCTGAATAAGGCGGGATTTGTCAGGAGTGTCAGGGGGGCGCAGGGAGGATATTTTTTGTCAAGAGCGCCTAAGGACTATACGGTAGGAATGATACTCAGACTTACCGAGGGAGATTTAGCGCCGGTTAGCTGCGTGGGAATGACAGATGTTGAATGTGACAGAATTGATTCATGTGTGACAAATAGAATATGGAAGCAGTTAAATGATGCCATCAGCAATGTAGTGGATAATATAACATTAGATGATTTGCTTAGTTGGCAGTCGGAATTGACAGATCAGTATGTCATTTAACATTACCTGACAGGTGGATTTTGCATTATGAGGACTGAAAAATTAATCAATAATCTTATTGATCAGATAAAAGAAGCACAGATTAAACTTGGCTATGCTGATGAGACACTGAGGTTTTATTATCCGGTCTCATCATTGAACAGATTGCTCGAAACAGATTTTAAAAGTGCAGAAGAAATGGTACAGCAGTTAAACAATGCTGTACTGTGGCAGAACTCTGTTTTGGGCATTCTTGCGTTTGCCGTGAGGGGTGAAAGAGTTGAGGTAAATGTGCCCAGAGAAGGAGCAGAGTATGTGCACGGGAATATTAAGGCGCCGCAATTTCTCTGTGAACTGATAGAACTTTTCAGTAAAAATCACCATTGTGATATTGCAGACATCACATGGCTGTTCGGTCGATACAGTGAGGAATATTGTTGCGAGAAAATGCCTGAGAATATGGATTTTGACTATGTGATATACTTTACCGGAGAGGGGATAGATGAATACTATTATTGTATTAAAATGGAAATGGGGCATACCATATATCACAGGTTTACAAAAGAAGATTACGAGGCAATGTTTCAATAAATGAAACAATAGAGTGGTTGGCAATAGAAAAAAACTATAGCTGACCATTTTTTATTTCTATTAGACAATGCTTCATTTCTGTGATATTATATCCTTGCAATCAGATAGGAATTAAGTGATTAGCTGATTGATTGGATACGAAAGCTTCCAATTGCAGCTATTGATGAAAAGAAATATGAATATAAGAAAGGAAGTATGATTATGAGCAAAAAAACTTATTCAGAGAGAAATTTAAAATTTGAGACATTACAGTTACATGTAGGACAGGAGAGCCCAGATCCGGTTACAGATGCAAGAGCAGTTCCGATTTACCAGACATCCTCTTATGTGTTCAGAAACAGTGAGCATGCGGCAGCAAGATTTGGACTTGCAGATGCCGGAAATATCTATGGAAGACTTACCAATCCTACAGAGGATGTATTTGAAAGAAGGATTGCTGCGTTAGAGGGAGGTGTGGCAGCCCTTGCTGTTGCCTCAGGTGCGGCAGCGATTTCGTACACGATTGAAAATCTCGCACAGAACGGAGACCACATAGTAGCAGCAAAGAACATATACGGAGGAACCTATAATCTTCTTGAACATACATTGCCACAGTATGGCATTGCGACAACATTTGTTGATCCATTTAACTATGATGAGATACAGGCAGCCATCAAGGATAATACCAAGGCAATATTTATTGAGACACTTGGCAATCCTAACTCAGACGTTGTTGATATTGAAAAGATTGCGAAGATAGCACATGAAAATAAAATCCCATTAGTAGTAGACAATACGTTTGCAACACCATATCTGGTTCGTCCGATTGAATATGGTGCAGATATCGTTGTTCATTCCGCAACAAAATTTATCGGAGGTCATGGAACAACCATTGGCGGTGTTATTATTGACAGTGGTAAGTTTGACTGGGAGGCAAGCGGAAAGTTTGCATCTCTTACAGAGCCTAATCCAAGCTATCATGGTATCAGCTTTACCAAGGCAGTAGGAGCTGCAGCATTTGTCACAAAGATACGTGCCATACTCCTTAGAGATACAGGTGCGACATTGTCACCGTTCCATGCATTTATCTTCCTTCAGGGCTTAGAGACATTGTCTCTCAGGGTAGAAAGACATGTGGAAAATGCTCTCAAGGTAGTGGAATACTTAAGTAAACATCCACAGGTTGAGGCAGTGCATCATCCGTCTGTCACTGATGATAAAGAGCAGCAGGATTTATATAAAAAGTATTTTCCTAATGGAGGTGGTTCTATATTTACCTTTGAGATTAAGGGAGATGCAAAGAAGGCACAGGACTTTATCGACCAGTTAGAGCTGTTCTCGCTTTTGGCAAATGTGGCTGATGTGAAGTCGCTTGTCATTCATCCGGCTTCTACCACACATTCACAGATGACAGAAGAAGAACTGCTAGGCTCCGGCATTAAACCGAATACCATCAGACTATCAATAGGTACAGAGAATGTAGATGATGTCATTGAAGATTTAGAGGAGGCATTCAAGGCAGTACAGTAATTGACCGGTGCATTGGAATATATAAAAGAATATTAAAAAGAGTGTCATGAGATAACATTCAGAATCAGCAAATGCTTCAGGCTGATTTTGAATGTTATTTTTTACATTTCAACGTGTTATTTTTTACAGTTTTAATTTTGGGTATTTTTTTGTACAATTAAAAGAAAGATGTAATCTGTAAGAAAATAAAATTTCATGAACGAATATCATCAATGTGAAAATAATGTATGTAAAAATGTATACATAATTGTAGAAAACCAATGAGTGGCAAAATCTCAGCAGGAGGGAAGAACCATAAGGTGCAGGAAGAGGTAATTATGATAAATACTTTACTTGCAAAATAATTAAATCCTTAAATAGACGTTGACAAAGTATGTACTTTGATATAATATATTATGTAAAGCTATATTGGACGTGAATAAAACATAATTAATAGTATTATCATATATATTAAGAATGTATGATGCGTGACTTGGCATATACAGAATGATATTTTAAAAATAAGGATATGTCAGTATGAGTATACAGGAGGTGAAATTTATTTAAGTAAAGAAATGATATATTAAAAGACTGAGTATTATTGCATATGAGAAGCTACGTTAATAAAAATATCATGACATTACTTTTGTTGATTGATAGGTAGGTTAGTGTAGTATTTGAATTTTATGGAAAGAGAGGTGAAATAATTAGAATAGTCCGGCTATGACCCAAACATGCAGATTTAACAAAGTCAGCGCATCATATGTAATCGTTAATACTAAAATCAAATTCAAAAGTAATGTTGATCAAATAAAGAAAAAGGAGAGGATTGTATTATGTCAAAATTAACAAAAAAATTAACAAAGTGATTGGTGGAATGATGCTAGCAAGTGCTTTAATTACGACAAGTCAAATTTATGCTAATAATACTACTTACTCATGGTCAGGAAATGCGCGACGCCGGGAACTAACTTATGGGGGGCTTATCATTTAAAAACGACTGACAGTTCGACCAAAGTTAATTATACCAGTGGCAGTTCCGAGTTTGTGGGAGTAAGTATTTTTGCCAAAATTGATGGTGTGGCACAGGATGTTACGTGTCTGGGACCATATTATGATTATGCAGGAGTTACCAATTATGTTGAGGTAGTCAATGTAGCTTATGAAAGTAATCAGTTAAAATCCGTTAGTGTGAGACCAAGATTGACAACCACAACAGCGGGTAATCATTACGGAAACTGGACACCTGATGTTTAATTAGTCATCATACGGTGATGTGATACAGCGGTATATATCCATACTGCTGTATCACATTCATTTTATCAATTGACTGGGAGGCGGTTATTTGAAAAAAGTAAGAAAGTATCTCGCAGAAGCAGTGGTTTTCGTGATTGCAGCCATAACCATATACAGTATACTGAATGGCAGTCTGGATACCTTTATAAATGTTAAGATGGGAGCTGTCAAACAGAGTTTTTTTTCTGACAGTGATAATGCTGTAGGGGACGAGACAGAGCAGGTATACCCGCCGGGTGAAGCCATACAAAATTATAAGAAGGCATTTAGCTGGTCTTTGATGCCTATTGAGGATACCTATGATCCGGAACATAAAAGCATGATATATTTGGCATACGGATTATCAAAGGATGAGGAAGCTCACCATACCCACATGTATCAGGAGCAGGAGCGCTATCAGCAGTCTCACCCGTTAGACACAAGACACAGAGGGGAGAATAAATACAGTACAGATAATCTGGTCGCTGTCGGACAGGTATTCATGCGCGAATTTGTTTGTATGGAGGGATGTGTGGAAAGTATAGAGATACTTGACCATTTAGAAGAACTTGATGAAAACTATTTGTCACCATCTATGAGGGGGGAGCACCAGAGAGACTATTTTGATAATGGTGGCAATATGCTTCAGAATATTAAAATTTATAATGCTTCAGATAACACTCTGTCAGATTCCCAGAAGCTGAAATTTGTAAAAGCAGTGGTTACGATGGAAGCTAAATCCAACTGGGTAACGGATGAATGGGTGGCACCCGTGCTCACATTTTTTGTGAGAGATGATGATATATTAAGCAGAGATATGGAGATATGCCCTTTCCGGTTTAAAAAAGACAATAAAGAGTTGCCGTTTTCTGATGATATGCCTATCTATATTGATTTGGGATATTATCAGTATGATACATATGATTCCGAACAGATGATGTCTTATCTGCGGTATCCGATGAGGTTAGGAGAAAAGGTTACCTTTTCGGTTATATATGCATGCCCGGAGTGTTTTCTTCAAAATGCCTATCTAGAGTTTAATGATGTAAATCATGCGTCAGAGAATGATTATAATGAGAGAGAGTATATATTTGTTAAAATCACAGATGAGGAGGAAGAATAATGGCTAAAGTATTAAGGGTAGAATTAAAAAGAGGATTTAGCAGTCTGGGTACAATGATTTCCCTGTTGCTGGGAATCGCCTGTATTGCCTATAAAAATTTTTATCTTATCAGAAATGAGCTTGCCATCAAAAGGATGCTGGCAAAGCTGCCTGAAAAAAAATATATTCCTGTTGATACAAAGACATTTTATCATACATGGATTGTAGGATATCTTGATTCCACCAACTTATACCTGTTTTATTTTTTGGGCATCATTGTGGCACTACCATTTGGAATTTCCTATTACATGGACAAAAAGAATGGATATATCAAAAATATATGTACCAGAATAGGAAAGCAGCAGTATCTGAGGGCAAAGTATCTGTCTGTCTTTATCACAGGAGGGACAGTCGCTTTTGTGCCGGTGTTCATTGATTTTTTGTTGGCAAAGCTGCAGAGACCTCACACATTTTTAAGAATTGCAGGTACCGGATTACGCGGACATACATGGTGGGGAGTATTTATTATTGACCATTTATATCTCTCTGCTGTGATAATCATGGCTGTGTGGTTTCTGTTTGGCGGTGTACTGGCTGTTTTTTCGCTTTTGATATCCTATATCGCAGATAATTTATTAACGATACAGCTCACACCATTTTTTGTGATGCTGATTCTGTTTTATCTGCCGGGAATGTTTCCCGCTAGATATATGAGATATTTTCCTTATTACTTTTTGACAATTTTTGACAGGGGAACACCGCTCATTGCTTTGACAGAGATTGTACCGGTTATGGTCATTACATATACAGTATTTGTGACCATTGAAAAAAGAAAGGATGTGTTGTAAAGATGTTTTTTTCAAAAACAAAGGTGATAATTACAATGGTACTGTTGCTGAGCGTGTTGTATGTTATTGCGTTTATTTATCAATACAATACAGTTCCAAAGCCGGTTGTACAATATTTTAAGGCAGGTGATAAGGTTGAGTATTGCGGGTTTGAATATACCTTTTCCGAGACTTCTGTATATACTGAAAAGGAACTCATTGAGAAATTTCATCTGGATGAGGATAGTTTTATGACCTTTGCCATGAGCAAAAGATATGGCTACGAATATAGGTATCTTGTCACGCAGGTGGCAGTAAAAAGGATTGATAAAGAGACAGCTGCTCCGTCATATTTGTCGCTTGTCAATCGGTATATGCAGACGGGTTATGCGGATGATATTGTCGGTGCAATTCAGCCGGCAGACTACATCCCACCACAGCAGCTCAAAGTGGGAGAGGAATCCCGTAGATATGAAGTGATGTACGTTCCCAAAATGCATGTTGACAAAAGTATCTGGAATCAGTTTGAAAAACAAAAATTTTATGTAGAGTTTAAGGACTGTGAAGGTCATGAGTTTTTGAGTTGGATAAAAATATTAAATTAAATGTAAAAATGAGTCTTCAATATATTTTCAGGGCATCAAATGCTACCTGCGATTGCATTAATGACGATAAGGAGAGGGATGGAATGAAGCTTCAATTAGAAAATATCAACAAGAATATCAGAAAGAACAATATATTACACGACATTAATCTGACACTGGAGGGCGGAAAAGTGTATGGTTTGAAGGATAAAAATGGTTGTGGAAAGACGATGCTGATGAGGACGATAGCAGGTCTTTTAAAACCGACTTCCGGCAGAGTGGTCATTAATGATGAGGTATTGTGGAAGGATATTTGCTTTCCCAGAAGTATGGGGGTGCTGATAGAAAATCCGTCATTTTTGAATGGTTATACCGGTTTTGAAAATTTAAAAATAATTGCCTCTATCAAGGGAATCATCGGTAATGAGGATATTAAGGCAACATTAGAAAAGGTGGGATTGGATCCCGATGACAGGAGAAAGTACAGAAAGTATTCTCTCGGCATGAAACAGAAGTTAGGGATTGCGTGTGCAGTAATGGAAAATCCTGATATTGTCATTCTGGATGAGCCAATTAATGCCATTGACCAGAGTGGTGTTGAAAAGGTGCGGAAAATATTCATCATTGTGAAAAAAGCTATCAGGTAAAAGCAACGGTTCTTGATTATATTTGTTTTATGACGGGAGGACCTAAGCATATTCCGGATAAAATGTATGAGTTGTATATAATCCCCGTATTATGGCTGCTGCCACAGGTGCTGGTCGCTTATATTATCGGATATTATGCAATGACAGATTTGGATCAGTATGGCAGTCAGATACTGATACGCTCCGGTTCAAGAATAAAATGGTGGGTTAGCAAATGTATCTGGAATGGGTGTACAGTGATTTGCCTCTATCTGATAACTTATGCAGTTACTTTTGTCACAGCGGTGATGAATGGAGCAGATATAAAATGGAATCTGACACCCGAAGTCGTGATGGGCGCTTGTAACATTACGGCTTTAAATGGCACGGGGCGGCTATATCGTTTGGTGTTGCTTGTGATGCCGGTTATCACATCCGTGTCGTTAAGTATCTTCCAGATGATGCTGGCGTTGATTTTTTCTCCCCGTTATTGGTTTTATTGCATCACAGAGTATTGTATTTCTGGCTACAATTTTTGAATACAGGGTATTGTTTGTTAATTATGGAATGTTAAGCCACTATGGGATTACCTGTGGTTCGGGAATTGTGCTTCGGGAGGGAATTATCATCTGTGTATTGGTATATCTTGTTTCTGTAGTGACAGCCGGCATATATTTTAACAGATGCGATATTTTAACAAAGCAAAGCGACTAAATTGTACTGTATGGAGTAGTAAGGAACTGTCACGAAATAAATCCTGAGCATTAGAACAATAAAGCAATAGCAAGTGGTAATGATTTAAAAATTAACACATTTGCTATTGCTTTTTTAATAGTAATATCTTAAGAATGAAAAACTAAAGTAAATGACATCGGTCATAAACGGTTACAAATCAGATTAACTCCTGAATCAGTGCAACATTATTGTTAAATACAGATTTCATTTCAGCATAATGTTCCTTGCCGGAATCCGTGATATGATAATAAACACGTCTCATTTTCTGACCGACTATTTTGGTATGAAAAGTGACATCACCATTACTTTTCAGACGGTTGAGAATTGGGTACATAGAGCCTTCGAGCATAGATAATTGACCGCCTGTTCTCTTTTTTATTTCCTGAGCTAACTGATAACCATACATATCTTCTTCCGTTAGCAAAGAGAGCAGAATAATCTCAATGGAAGCACGCTTTAAATTAGTTACGATTGTATTCATATATATTCTCCTATACACACATTTATATATAAATGTATTATTAGACTTCCCTAATTATTGAGATAATACTCCTAATATTTGTCTTTCGTCAACTTACCAAATGAAATCAAAATCAAATAGTCGCTTTGATTTTCTTATAATAAGCTACACTGCGTTTTATCATAGCACAAAACAAATATTATATCAATAGGTTAATTAAAAGTATAGTTTGACAAAATATTTCATCAGGTAACCATTGAGCCACGCCATTTGTAAAATACTCTTTTAGCGCTCTGAAAATGATTAAGATAAATTTCCATTGTTGTCGCAAGACAATGTAATGGAATCGGTAACTGTTTGTACAGGGATATTAAGAATATATAATTTTATAGTAAAGTTACCGATTGCAGAATTACCTGATGGTGTCGCACTTCTTGAAGTGAATTTCCATAAAGAGTTATTGATGGATGATGAATAACTGGCAGCAGTGCAGGAACAAGAAGTGCCTGTATATGAAAATGTCCCCTTAATTGTAAAAGTTGCGACCGTTTCATTGTTGTTATTTTTTATATAACTGGTCTTTTGTCCGCTTTTTGTGCTTGAGTTCGTAGAATTTATAACCGGAGTAATATCTGGAGTATTGTATTCTTCGAGAGTGATGACTTCATAGTATCCATTAGACAGATACCTGATTTCAGTGGTGCTTGTGCTGCTTACGTAAGTGAAATCGGCAGTGTCGGTGGCGAAGGTATTACTTGGTATAAATATAGTCATCAAAATCGATATGAGTAATAATACAGATATTTTTTTATTTTAATCAACTCCTATATCTTCAATCTCTTCTGCGGCGCCCTCTTCAACATGAGTCTCTTCAGCGTCAGAGGTGTGAATAACTGTGACAAATTGCCCCTGAATCCAAATAATAACGTACATTGCTATAAAGATACATAATACTATGACAACCGTGGAGAGCACAAGGGTACGTTTTTTTCTGGCGGCATGTTTCATTACTTTGTTTATCTCTTCGGGCGAATTAAAAGCAATATAGGATTCAATATATTCTTCCGGTGGACCAAAATTATCAACAATGTCATCGTATGAAGAATCTGGATATGTATCAATAAACTGGTCAAGATTCGTGGTCAGTTCAGATAATATTTTTTCTCTATCTTCATGACTATATGAAGAAATTTCTTTGGAAACCTTGTTTAAATATCCTTTGTAAGCTTTGTTCATTACAATTCCTCCCTGAATTATTTTTTATAGGACAGTAATAAGTAATCAATGCCATTCAGTTAAGCATCATTTCAGTGGTTTTCTGTCATAGAGAGCCACTGTTTTTTATGCCTAAAAACTTTAAAA
>CACXFV010000162.1 GCA_902767015.1 uncultured Lachnospiraceae bacterium
GCATTCCATGATTGCTTGCATTCCATGACTTGAGGCGCTGAACAGTTACCATATATATAAATTTTCCCAGCTATTAAGGAGGTAACATGTATGAAGAATAAAATAATTGCTGTAATCTGTATTCTGACAATTCTGTCAGGTATCCTGCTTGTGGGCTGCTCAAAAAAAGAACCCACCGCATCCAAAGAAACGATTGGCATCATCGGTGCCATGGACGTGGAGGTAACTTCCCTAAAAGAAGCCGCAAAGATTACAAAAACAACAAAAATTGCTGAGATGGAGTTTTGTGAAGGAACTCTCGGGGGTAAGAAGGTAGTCATTGTCAAGTGCGGAATGGGCAAGGTAAATGCCGGAATATGTGCGAATACCTTAATCAATGATTTCAACTGTACAGAGATTATCAATACCGGTGTGGCAGGCTCTCTTGATAATCAGATCAATATCGGTGATATCATTGTTTCCACTGATGCTGTGCAGCACGACTATGATGTTGAAGCCATCGGTTACAAAAAAGGAGAAATCCCTTACACAGGGCTTTATGCGTTTCCTGCTGATGAAGCCATGCGTGCGGCAGCCGTAGAGGCTGTACGGGAATCTTCTCCTGATATTCATGTATTTGAAGGCAGAGTCTGCTCCGGTGATCAGTTTATTTCCACAAAAGAGCAAAAGGAAAAGATCATATCCGATTTCGGCGGTATGTGCTGTGAGATGGAGGGGGCTGCCATTGCACAGGCCTGTTATCTGAATAACACGCCATTTGTGGTTATCCGTGCCATTTCAGACAAGCCGGACGAAACAGACATCGTGGATTACAAAACCTTTGAAGCAGAGGCTGCGGCAAGATGTGCAAAAATTGTTCAGTATATGGTGGAGAATATAGAGAATACAAGTAATCCTAAGGAGGTACAACAGACCATGCCAAATATTCAGATTGAAACCGTCAAAACAGACTCCTTTTCGATGGATTATTTCCAGTTCGGAAAGGGAGAGAAAACCCTTGTTATCCTTCCGGGGATCAGTGTACAGAGTGTGATGGGATCAGCGGATGCGGTGGCAGAAGCGTATCAGTCTTTGACAAATGATTTTACCATCTATCTTTTTGACCGCAGAAAAGAATTACCTGCGTCTTATTCTGTGTATGATATGTCCAAAGATATGACCGAGGTATTTCATGCATTGGAGCTTGATGATATCTATCTTTTCGGTGTCTCTCAGGGCGGTATGATCGCAATGGATATTGCCATTGAGAATCCGGAACTTATCCATAAGCTGGTTCTTGCATCCACCTCCTCTTGTATCACAGAGGAACAGTTCCAGACGATCAGTGAATGGTTAGCACTTGCCAAGGCAGGAGATAAGGAAGGACTTTATCTTTCGTTCGGGGAGGCTGTTTATCCGAAGGAGCTCTTTGAACAGTCAGAGAATCTTTTGATTGAAGCTGCTAAAACCGTGACCGATCATGATCTGGAACGCTTCATGATTCTTGCGGAAGGGTTAAAGAATTTTGATGTCACAGAGGATCTGAATAAGATATCCTGTCCTTTATTGCTCATAGGTTCCAAGGATGATCAGGTACTGGGAGCAGATGCCATCGAAGTGATCGCAAAACAGTTTAAAGAGCGTTCGAATTTCGAGCTTTACATGTACGATGGCTACGGACACGCCGTATATGACACAGCCCCTGATTTTAAGGAGCGGATATTGCAGTTTTTTGTATCGGAATAATAACCTCAGGAAGCAGTTCCCTGATCTTCAAATGCTGCGGACATACCCTTTCACATTTACCACATTTAATACAATCAGAGGCTTTCCCGTACTCTCCGCCAGTTACAACATTTTCGTAGTAGTAAGCGGCATTCCAGTCGTGAAAAGCCTCATGTGTATTAAGGGCAGCAAAAAGATGGGGAATACGAATCCCCTTAGGGCACTCACTCTCTTCAATACAGTACCTGCAGGTAGTGCATGGAATCAGATTCAGTCCTTTAAATATCCCACAGACCTCCCCCAATGCTTCCATCTCCGTATCCGACAAAGGCTCAAAGTCCTTCAGAGCCCGTAATATCTTATCTGCCTCCTTCGGCAGATTCACAAGGCTTCCGCCATTCACAGACTCCATGACAAGCACAGGTTTATGATATTTTTCGCATACCTCATAGACCTTACGGCTCTCAACGGAAGCTCCTATGTGTGTATTTCTTTTCCTTCAATCACTTTAAGTAATAGTTTCAATTTAGAGTATGCTAGTTTTAAGCCTTTCTTCTTTTTAACAATTTTCTTTTGTAATAAATACTCTGGTACATCTATTTCTTCCTTTAGAAAAACTTCTTTACTAAATGTGCCATTAGCATCCTTTGATGTAACACAATTTTTAGTATATTTTTCCGCCACATCGACAAACCATTCCAAAGCAATTGTCTTTTTATATGCAGGTTTTACTGTCAAAACATATGCATGGTCATTAATTGTAAACATGCCTTTTTCTATAAACATCACTTGCCCTGCCTGCCCATTTCTTGCAATTATAGCAGCAGGTCCTTTAAAACATTTTATGTTCTCTCCTTTTAGTTTAGAGTTTTTCGATATTACTCCCATATTAGTAGCTTCATCTGTCGATGAAGAATAAACTACTATGGCATCTTCTTCATTAATAGGTTGATTATTATATATGAACTCCTCTGTCAATCCAGA
>CACXFV010000163.1 GCA_902767015.1 uncultured Lachnospiraceae bacterium
CATATGAAAAGGATGCCTCATAGAGACATCCTCGTTCTATAATTCTGTATTTAAGATTTTACATCACCCGAAAGGGTGAACTGTTACGGATGGAATGTAATAATAGCACAATTTCTTATACTATACAATACTTTTAACAAAAAAAATTTCATAATTTTTATCGTCCATCCATTACTCCACTCATAATTAGAGTCATTTTAGAGCCAAACAGTATAAAGAAACCCTAGAAACGCCCAGTTTATCGGCATTTTCGGGGTTTAATCCGTCACTCAACCTCAATATTCTTATCCTTCAATCTTTTTTCTACAAACCTTCCAATGAGGAATGCAATTACACCCACACAAGGGACACCCAAAAACATTCCTATCGGACCCGCCAGATAGCCTCCCACTGTAATGGCAAATATAATCCAAACCGGACGTATTCCGATACTTTCTCCCAAAATCTTTGGTCCCAGGTAGATTCCGTCAAATTGCTGAAGAATTAAAATCATAATCCCGAATATTAATGCCTGCCTCCAACTGGTAGTCAACAGTATGATAATTCCCGGTATAGCTCCAATATATGGTCCAAAGTAAGGAATCATATTGGTGATTCCTACTATCACACTGATTAACACTGCATAATCAAGTCTCAACATTTTCATAAAAATAAAACACATGATTCCAATGATCAGTGAGTCAATTGCCTTACCTATGATAAAATTACTGAAAATCTTATTGCTGTCTTTTAGTAATCCGATAAAGCTGTCTGCTTTCTCTTTTTTGACAACCGCGTATATCAGCTTCTTAAAATTTTTAAGCAGTCTCTCTTTATCAATGAGCATATAGCAGGATACCATAATCGCTATGATAATGTTTATAGCCCATGATATCACCGATATGGATGTGTTATAGAGTAAAGGCAAAATAGTATTAACTGAGCCCTGAATAAAATTAATGACATTTGAACTATTATTCTTTGCCAAATTGGTAATATAGGACATATCCATATCCGGGTGCTTCCTATTTACTTTGTCCAGAAATTTTAACAGCTTATCATAATTACCCTGCACACCCTCATATATATTTTTAAGGCTGGAATATACCTCCGGAACAATAAAGGATATGCACATGATAATGACACCAATTACAAAAACATAAGATACCAAAATCGATAAAAGTTTTCTCACTGACTTTTTCTTTATCCTAAGCATTTTTTCAAAAATCCATTTGTCAATCATTTTAACCAACGGATTCATCATGTAAGCAATAAAAATACCTATCAGAAATGGCATCAGCATGTCTATTATCTTGTCAAATGTTTTCAGCGTTTCTGCCCAATTCCATATTGCCTTTAGAAGAATTGCCGAAATACATGTGGTAATGACAACATATACACTAATTGTAAAATAGGTATTATTTTTCGTAAATTTATGTTTTTTATTTTCTTCCATACCATTCCTCATTTCCAAATTTTAATACTGTCTTACAGTATTTTCTTTCATCTCGCAAACAGCTCTTCCAAAAATCTACAGATATTTTTTTAACTTCATATCCATTGCTGCTTTTGTCGTGGCACCCTCAATTTTTCCTGTCAGTTTTCCCTCTTTAAAAACCAGAATAGTTGGTATGGAAAGTACCCTGTATTCTAATGCCACATCAGGATTTTTTTCTATATCAATCTTGAATATAGTAAGTTTATCCCTGTAATCATTTGCCACCTGAGTCATAATTGGCATCATCATTTTGCATGGACCACACCAATCAGCATGAAAATCAATCAATATCAGTTTTTCCTTTTCATCGATTACACTTTTAAATTCTTCAGAATTTATTTCTCTAATCATCTTTTTACCACTCATCAGACCGCCATCCTGACTGGCGGTCCTTTTCCCTTTCCCGTTACTTTATTTTATGATAACTATTTTCATCAACTCAATTATGGATTCAGCATTTTATAAATTTCATCAAATGATTTTTTTATATTGCAACAACATCTGTTAAACCATTTTTTATCGCAGCCTCCGAATGCAGGTCTGCGCCTTCTTCTTTTTCCCATATTTTTTCTCTCCCTCTTTTTAAAATAGACCTGTTCACCGATACCCTCAACCTGCGCCTCATTCACCCATTGCACATGCAACCGGGCATCTGGCTCAGTGAAAATTCCTGTAAACAATAACCAATGCTTCTGATATTATACTATGCCCGGCATGCTATTAACTTGCAGATTTTATTTCCCTTTTCAACAAACTTTTCTTCATATTCTGTGGAAATATTTCCTACATACAATGAAGAATTTTTATCGCCGTACAAATCATATGTATAACTTTCAACCTTGAATTTTGTACTATTAATCTCTTCCAGTGAAAAGTCAAACAAGGAAACATTATCTGTCTTAAATTCGACAATGCCGTCACTCTTTAAAATTTTATCATATCTCGAAAAAAACTGTGCCGAGGTAAGTCTTCGCTTGGCATGTCTGTCCTTCGGCCACGGATCAGAGAAATTGAGATAAATTCTGTCCACTTCTCCGGCTCCAAAGGCATCCTCCAACTCTACTGCATCCATTCTGATGAATACAAGATTATCAATCTGTAATTCTTTCCGCTTCTCAACTGCCCTTATTAAGACACTGGAATACTTTTCTATTCCTATATAATTAATCTCCGGATTGTTTTTTGCAAGCTCTGTAATAAATTTTCCCTTTCCCATGCCGATTTCAATCCGTATGGGATGGTCATTTCCGAACAACTCTTTCCATCTTCCCGCATATTCTTTAAATTTATTTACCGTAAACTCACTCTCGGCAATAGCCTCTCTGGAGCCTCTCACATTTCTCAGTCTCAATTTTTATCCTTTCAAAAACTGCTCTAATAAAACGGATATCCTTCATTCCAAAACATTAAAGCAGTCTTATACTTACTTAATATTTTTACTTGTACTTTCTTAACAATATCTATAATAACCTAAATTAAATTAAATTACAAGATATATAATATAACAGTTGACTGCTACGTAAACAGACATTCCGTTATGTAACCGTTCTACTTCTCATAATAAAAAACGACATTAATTAGTTGCATTTTTATAACTTGTCGTGTATAATGTAACATGACTTTAGTTTTCTATTTACGGTATTTTACAACTTCACATGTAATGGAAAATTTTAAAAAGTACAATTAAGAAAGGTATTTTATTTATAATGAAAATACATAACAGATTTATACACAAATTTTCTTCCTATGTGCTTGTGCTGCTTGTCTCATTTTCGCTTTTTGCAGGCACTTTAGAGAAACCTGTTTTTGCGGAGCCTGATGCGGCAGTTGATGCTTCTGCTGACAGTTCTGCCGATACCGACGGCCAATCTCCTGCAGCCACATGGCCGGCTTCTCCGGAGATTTTTGCTGAGACAGGGGTGTTAATTGAGGCCTCCACCGGTACAGTTCTTTATGACAAGAGCTGTCATCAGCAGATGTATCCGGCAAGTATCACTAAGATTATGACTACTTTACTGGCGCTTGAGAATGGAAATCTGTCCGATACAGTTGAATTTTATCACTATGATGTATATTCTCTTGAATATGGTGATGCCAGTATTGCAAGACAGGAGGGCGAGTTTCTCACATTAAAAGATACTTTGTATGCAGTCATGCTTGCCTCTGCGAATGAATGTGCCAATGCAGCAGGCGAATTTGTTGCAAGAAAGACGGATGCCTTTAAGAATAGGATTTCCGAACTGCAGTCATCCGGTGAAGATTATAACGAAGACAAAGTTGCTATCGCAGTATTTGCAGATATGATGAACGAGAGGGCAAAAGAGGTTGGTGCTCTTGGCACCCATTTCAGCAATCCCAATGGTCTTTTTTCCGAAGACCACTATACTACTGCCTATGATATGGCGATGATTATGCGGGAAGCGATTAATAACGAAGAATTTCTTAAAATAGAAGAAAATACTTCTTATACAATTCCTGCCACTAATAAGAATCCTGAGGCACATACCGTGTATCAGAGACATAAGATGGCTTTTGTAAACGGACAGAGTTATTACGAAGGCTTTATCGGTGGAAAGACAGGCTATGTTGACCAGTCAGGAACGACGCTTGTAACATCTGCTAAGCGTAATGGTATGACATTAATTTCCGTTGTAATGCGTTCCAACGGTGAAAATGTATATAATGACACCAGACTTTTATTAGATTATGGATTTAATAATTTTTCACTTTCTAACATTGCAGAAAATGAAACCAGGTTTTCACTTAGCGGACTCGGAGGACTGACGAATCTGAACAGTGTATTTGATACGAATCCTGCCTTACTGGAGATTAGCTCACAGGGAAATGTTATTCTTCCTAATGGTGCCTCCTTTAGCGACTGTACATCGGAATTGTCTTTTGATGATGTTGATTCCTCTGATACTTCTTCATCATCAACAAACAAAATTGCTGTAATTAACTACTACTATAATGGTGCAAATGTGGGAAAAGCTGATTTATTATTTAATAAAAGTGATTTCACTTTTACCTTTGGCCCTACGAAAGAGGTTGAAACAGAAAAGCCCGTAAAAAAAGATAACTACATTAATATTAATATCTGGTTCTTACTGGGCGGTATTTTTATTGTGCTGATTATTATTGCAGTAATTTATTATACCAGAGTGTTCCAGCATTGGACACGAATCAAAAGAAGAAACAGGCGAAGACATTCAAGAAACAGTTACTATGGTTCTTCCCGTAAAAAAAGAGGAAGAAGATTTTAGTTTTTAGGTAAATAAACAGATTTTTCTGCTTTATTGATAAATTAGGCACGGCTCTAAACCGTTAAAATAATGATGAAAGAGGTGTTTTATATGGGTTGGGTATCACCAATTAAAGATGACGAAACTTTAGAAAAATTCAAGCAGGAGCTTAGAAAAATCGATGAGAAGTACTATTTGATGTTTGAAATCGGTATTGGAACAGGTCTTCTTCTTCAAGATATTCTTCGCCTTAGGAATAAGGATGTCTATAAAAAGAAGTCGATTGATGTATATATAGGTGCGCATAAGGTTAAACGTACTTATGATATTCCTGAAGAAGTTCAGGGGGCGATTAACAAATATGTGGAGGGTAAAGACCCTAATGCCTATCTTATTCTTGGACATGCTAATTCTTCCGCACCATTATCAAGAGAACAGGCATACAGAGTATTCAAATCTGTGGGAAAACAAGTCGGGCTGTCCTCACTGGGTGCACAGACAATGCGTAAGACATTTGCCTGGAGATACTATAAGTCAACAGGAGATGTTACTTACTTACAGCAGTTATTTAATCATGCTTCTCCTGCTATCACATACAGATATATCGGTGAAAAGCCGAATGTAGAAGTCGCTCTTAAGAAAATGACACCGGAGGAAAACCAGCGCAGCAGATATATTCTTTACTTAAATGATTCTGGAAGAAAGCGTCTGACGGCAGCTATCAATCAGCTTGAAGACATCCGTGGTCGTTTTGATGATCCTTGTAATAATGATGCATTTTTCGGATGTGTTGACTGTCTGTTAGAGGAAATGGAAACTTTATTTGATAATTTTAATCAGTCATTGCCGGAGCAGTATAGCGAATAAATTTTAAATGCAAAAAAGGTCAGCAGATAGACTATTTATCTGCCGACCTTTTTTATGATTATCATCCACTTTACTGTTTTTATTCTATACTCCTCTTCTATTTTTTAATTTCTTATATCTATTTAATTCTTCTCTATTTGCTTTGGAACCTTCTGTATTAATTTGGATTCTTGTTAATTGCTTTGATTCTTATTTACTCCTTTTAACTCTTATTTATTCCTTTTGATTTTCCTCTTTTCTCGTAAAAGATTTTTTCTGTCAGCTATTACCTTGTATTTTTCATCATCTATCTGAAATGTCTTTCTAAGCGCATAATATCCGTTATAGTTATTTTTGATATAGAGAATACCTTCCATCAGACCATGATTTTCACATCTCGCCACACATAGGTATTTATTGATATCAGCAAACCACCTGATTTTTTTCCTGCATTTTTTCAAACAAACAGGACATCTCGTAATATAAATATCCTTATAGTTAATTACCTCTTCTTTACTGTCAAATCCTCTCGACAGACACTCCATATGATTGCCCAGATTGATTTCCACTTCTTCTTTTTTGGTTTTTGGCAGATTAATGTAATCCAGAGATTGATATTTTTCAAAGTTCTCTCTGTTCATTTTTTTCATAATTTCTGCCGTATAAACAGCGTCACTTAATGCTCTGTGATATACTTTCTTCTGTTCTACGCCCATATAAATACTTACCATCTCTAAGGAACGCTGCTCGTTTGGTTCGTTATTCTCTATACCGAATATCTTCTGGATATCTATATATTTTAGAGGAAATTTCCAGGGTATTTCACATTTATGATAGTGCATATTAATCTCAAGTTCATGTATATCCCGATTGCCGAATGTACATATAATATAATCTTCGCCGCACCAATCTAAAAAATTTCTGATTACTGTCTTGAACTTTCCCTCTTTGTGAAACTCATTTTCCCTGATACCGGTGATTTCTGAAATAATGGGATTCATTTTTTTATACAGGCTAGGCTTCACTAACCGGTTAAACCTCCCTATCTCCTGAAAATTTTCGTTAAGCTTAACAGCACCTATCTCAATGATTTCAAATTGCATGTCTTTACATATTCTGGATTTTTCATAATTCTTCGATTCACTGTTACCCACATTTGTGTGTATAGGCTGATTCCATTCCAAATCTATAACTATGTAATTCATGATGATACCTACGCATATCGCTTGCCATTACGATTTTGTCTACCACACATCATAACATGACAGACTATGCAAATTCCTTTCTATCATTATATTCTATTTATTTCACTATATACTATCATTTTTACACCTACTACATATAGTCAATGCAGTTATCTTGCTAATACAATTAACTTGCTAATGCAATTTAATTGCCAATGCAATTTAATTGCCAATGCAATTTAATTGCCAATGCAATTTAATTGCCAATGCAATTTAATTGC
>CACXFV010000164.1 GCA_902767015.1 uncultured Lachnospiraceae bacterium
ATTAATGGGAAGAAATAGAGAAGTGAGGTAAAGAAATATGAGTGAAACCGGAAAGGTGGCAGCATACCTGTTGGCTACTCCGTCGGATGCAATACAAGAACATATGCGAGTATATAAAAAAGGAAGGAGTGTGGATATTTGTGAATGAAAGGTTTCCATACGGACAAGACGCAAATGCATATATTGACAAAGCTTTTGAGAAGATAAAGGAAACATATCCCTGGGCGACGAAGGATATGTTCGGAAAAGCATATTCCTATACTATTGAGGAAGAAGAAGGGAAAATGGTTTTTGTGAAATACATTAAGCAGTCTGATGACAGTGTTGATCGCAGAGTGATAGGCTCAGACGAAGACAGATTCATAAAAACCATTGTAAGAGATAATGAATGGTATATTGAAAAGGCTAATCCTGTCAAGGATATATATGAGCTTCCTATAGGCGGGGTTGATATTTGTGGTTGGACACTGGAAAGGTACGAGTTTAGATCTCATATACTTGGAGGATATTCCTCTATGATTCAAGCCGGGAATCGCAGCACAGGAGGCAGCAGAGAATTTTTTATTCCACCGTCCTTCCTGGAAGGTACATATGAGGAATTTCTGGCTAAGTATAATGATATGGTTCCGGGAGTGTTTGTACTTGAAAAAGAATGGCTGGAGAATGCTCAGGAACTCAAAGCGTTTTTGGGATTTTGATTTTTAATAAGCGCTCTGCATGTCTATTACAGCGATATTGTATTGGTAGAACAAAGCGAGCAAGTCTATAATCCGATAAATAATTATGAAATATTATCTTATTAAGATGATGGGATTCATGCAAATAATAAAAGCAAAACTATTTTACTTAACAATCAAAAGACGGATAATTTGCTTTATTTAAGAACATGCGGAAATACTTGGGGAATCCCATATAGAGTGTATTACGTGTCTTGTAACTTAGAGCACGTGCTTTATGACAATAATCTCTATCATGGTGTTTTATTGGAGGCTGAAAATTTATCTGTGTGCCCTATAAGATTAGGCGGTATGTTGTTTGGTTGATAAAACTACATCGATGTAATGAAACTGATAAATCCATACCACTGAATCAGTATCAATCAGTACCAATTGCGCATATTTTTATTCTGATTATCAAATTCTTATGTGTTAATTAGCATTTTCAGGCGTGCAGCGGAATACTATAATACCTTGTAGGTGTTAAAAATATATGTTAAAATGGACGCACTTAAATCCGAATTTGAGGAGGAAATCATCATGATTGATACAACCAAGATGCAATGGACAAGAGAGCCGGAAAACTACTGTATTCAGACCAATCGGATAGAGCTCACAACGATGCCTTATACCGATCTTTGGCAGAGAACGTATTATCACTTTCGCAATGATAATGCACCGGTTCTCCAGATGGAAACAGAAGAAAAGTATTTTTCCTTCATTGTAAAAACCCACTTTAGCGAGAGTCATCATCGCTTTGATCAGTGTGGTATTGTGATGTATCTGGACTCGGAAAACTGGCTGAAAGGATCTGTCGAATATGAAAATGAACAGTTTCAGCATCTTGGCTCTGTGGTCACCAATCATGGATACTCTGATTGGGCAACAACGACGATTTCCGCTGATATTAAAAGCATGTGGTATCGCCTCAGCCGGCGTGAGGATGACTATTGCATTGAATGCTCTCAGGATGGTGTGCATTTTTCACAGATGCGGGTATGCCATATGTGGGATGGTGGCGGAAGGATTCGGTTTGGTATTTACGCCTGCAGTCCGGAAGCTTCCAGCTTTAGAGCGATATTTACCGATATGAAACTCACTGACTGTGTATGGAAGGCTCACGATGGACAACAGCCGGACTGACAGTCTCCGGTTTGCTGATTTGCTCTGTTTCTGTTGCAATAATGTGGCTTAGTTATATCATGGAATGATTTATATTGAAATGGAACTTTTTGGAGGAGAATAATACGTTTGAGTTTGAAAAATATCTGATACACCAAAGTGTTGGGAAACAAGTGGTGAACAGGAAGAGACAGAGACGGAGAAATACAAAGATGCTTGCTTTTCACTTGCCAAGATGGTATATTATTTAGTTAGATGGACTAACATAAATTGCCGGGATGAAAAAATAAACAGTAATTTTTTGATATAAGGTTAGTATTATCTGACAAAAAGATGCAAGATATACCAATGGGGGGTAAGAAAGGAAGAATCGATGGCACACAGTGATAAAAACAGGGAAAAAGAGCATCTTCCGATGTATGGAGTCGGTCCTATATACGTGTGGGGGATTGCTATTCTTACATTTGTGGCATTCTTATGTCGTGATATGAGAGTCTTGTCGCCCGGTAAGCTCACGAATGTGCATACTTTTTTGAACACTATCGGAAGCATTTTTATTCTGCTCGGCATTTATATATGGATTCAGGCAGTAATTATTTCTAAGGTGGACGATGGAATAAAAGAGAATTGTCTTGTGACAACCGGAATTTATGCATGGGTGCGTAACCCGATTTATTCAGCCTTTATGATTTTATGTACGGGTGTCATCTTCATTATTGGAAACGTGTTCTTTTTTGTGCTGCCTATTGTGTTCTGGCTGTATATGACCATTCTTATGAAGAATACGGAGGAGAAGTGGTTGAAGGATTGGTATGGTCAGGAATATGAAGAATACTGCAGGCGGGTAAACCGCTGTATTCCATGGTTTCCGGGAAAATAGAAAAGGAGGATGACAGCTATGGGACTGTTTAAGGATTATGTCAATCAGACAAGAAAACCGGAGGGAAAATTAGGTAAGATGATGTTAAAGGGGATGAATTCCGGTCATGCGAAAATGGCTGATTGGGGGATGGCACATTTGAAGGCGGTCACACCGGAAAATATCATAGAACTTGGCTGTGGCGGAGGAAGAAATGCAGGAGAATTGCTAAAGAAATATAATAAAAATCTGATTACCGAAGGAAGACTGGAGGTAATCAATGGTGATGTATCGGCACTTGCGCTTCCGAATCAAACCTATGATCTGGCAACAGCCTTTGAAACGATTTATTTCTGGCCGGGACTGGAAGACTGTTTTAAAGAAGTTGCGAGGGTCTTGAAGGACGGAGGTTTTTTTATGATTGTGAACGAGTCGGATGGTACGGATCAGACGAGTCTGAAATTTGAAAAGATTATTGACGGTATGAAATGTTATACAATTGAGCAAATTACACAGGCGTTAAAGACAGCAGGGTTCACTTCAATAAAAACAGATCACCATAAAAGTAGGCCGTGGATTACAGTGCTTGCTAAGAAGTGAATCCGGGAAAATGTGGTTAATATTAAAGTATTATGGCTAAACATTTAGAGAACCATTTTTTGTAGGATGAATAGGATATTATCAAGTTGATATAAGATAATGAGGTAGTTTTATTGTCACCATATTTCAGTTTTATGGATAGGATTTCAAATGATGATTATGATGCGGCTGCAAGATTTCAAGGAAGTGAATCTGCGCCGGAGCTTAGGGGTGTTATCAAATTTTATCAAACACCCTATGAAGGTATTTTAGTGGCTGCAGAGATATTCGGATTGCCAAAGACCGGTTTCTTTGGTATACATATCCATGAAAAAGGAGACTGCACACCACCCTTTGACAAAACCGGCAATCACTACAATCCGTCTGGTGTAGGACATCCGGACCATGCTGGGGATATGCCACCCTTGTTATCCAATAGCGGATATGCGTTTTTGGTCTTTTATGATAATCGGTTTACCATAGAGGAAATCATAGGAAAATCCGTTATTATACACAGTCAGGCGGATGATTTTACCACGCAGCCATCAGGAAATTCCGGAAGCAAGATTGGCTGTGGTGTAATCATGAGATTATGATAGATTAATTGTCAATAGTTACGATTCACAGTCAACTGTTGCCATGCAATCATTGGTTTCATGGCAACAGGGAACTCTGCATCAGGCATCGGCTGAGGCGTGGTGATTTCATAACTTCAGGTTTGGAGGTTTATTTATGGCAATGTGTGAATGTGTCTTTTGTCATCGGGAAAAGATTACAACAGAGTTTGTATATGAGGACGAGCTGGTAATGGCTTTTATGGATATGGATCCTATCAACGAAGGGCATGTGTTATTGGCGCCGAAACAGCATTATTTAGATGTGGATGAAATGCCGGATGATTTGCTGGCACATTTGATGATCATATCAAAAAAATAGTAACCGCGTTAAAAAAATCATTTCACCCGAATGGTTATAGTATTATGCAAAATGGTGGCGAATTTAATGATGTAGGACATTACCACCTGCATATATTTCCAAGATATACAGATGATGGATTTGGCTGGACATATAGTAGTAAGGAAAAAGCTGCTGCTGCAGATGTGGCAAAGCGGATAAAAAGGGAACTGTCAAATGGCTGACATGACTGGCGAGGAGCTACAGAAGGGTGTATGCTTACGAATTTATTATGCGAAGGAGAATATACATGATCATTGGATTCATAATATGGAGTATGTGTGCACTGATATTCTTGGCAATAGGAATCAGCGGCTGGAAATCAGAAAAAGCGGTTGGCTTTTTTACCTTTGTTAATCCGCCGGAGATGAAGGATATAAAAAAATATAATCATGCAGTTTCAGTGCTGTGGTTTATATTCACAATATTATTTGAAATAATGGGAATACCGGTTCTTTTTATAAAACAAAATTCTCCGGTGGCGATTCTTTTAGTGTTTGGAGTATTCTTTTTGGTTATCGGAATAATAATTGCTTATCTTAAAATTGAAACAAAATATAGACAATAAAATTTGAAATAATACTCTTGGAGTGAAAAATAGTAATGAAAAATAATATTAATTGTGTTATATTAGGTATGATTAATTATCCGGTACAGCGTCCGCAAAGAACATTGTGGTATTTTTAAGACAAAGTGCTTCGCGACTGTTATTTGACAGCCTGATGCGGAAATATTTTGAAAGATAAATGGCAATACTGAAACTGAGGTGATGAATAATGCTGAATATATACTTTGGAGATATGTCAGAAGCAATATATAATACGAACGTATATTTTAATAATACCTATAAAGACAGTTGGATTGTCAAACCGTTGTCAAGAGAAATCATCTTGGAGGTCGATCAGTCTGAAGTGATGGATGAAAAGACGATATGCAGTCCTGTTTTTGGAAATATGAGTCCCAAAAAACTTTCCGGTGGTGTAAAAACACTTTTGCTGATTGCATATGATCGCAGTAGGATTTTTAACGCGTCAACCTGTGGGGATAACTGTGCACACTGGATTCTGAAAATTGCAGAAGGCAGGAAGGTTGTAATTAATTTACGTCATCTAATGGATTTTGGAAAAGATGAGTTTAAGATTAAGGTTCTTAACACGGGGAAAATCGTGAAAAATATGGGTGATCTTGTTGCAGAAGCCGGGGAATTTGTGTGAGGTATTTATGAGAGGAACACATCATGTTGAGGTAAAAAACAGAGACGCTGTATTTAAGTTCAATCTGTTCAGAAATATTACGATTGTTCGCGGAAACAGCGGGACAGGTAAGACTACTCTGTTTGAAATGATTTCAGATTTTACACGTTTGCGAGAAGCAAGTGGTGTTAATCTTTCCTGTGATAAGGAGTGCGTTGCACTGATTGATATTGATTGGAAAAATCAACTGAGATATATTTCTGACAGTATTGTCTTTATTGATGAAGGTGCAGAGTATATAAAAACCAAGGAATTTGCAAAAACAATCAAAGATACCGATAATTATTATGTGATATTCAACAGAGAAAATCTACATGATTTGCCGTATAGTGTTGATGAAATATATGAAATTAAGGCAAGTGGAAAATATCACAGTTTCACTAAAATGTTCCAATCAGGCAGTAAGCACATTTATAGCGGAGGCAGACTGAAATGTGATACTGTGTTGTCAGAAGATTCCAAATCTGGTTATCAGTTTTATCGAAACTTTTTTGATGGCAGCGGTACAGAATGTTTTTCTTCTGAATCGAATTCAGCTATATTCAAATGGTTGAAAGAGCATGAGGATAAAAAAGTGTTTGTAATTGCGGACGGTGCAGCTTTTGGTTCTGAAATAGACAGAATTCTTAAGTTGCGTTCTATTGCAAATATCAGGCTATGTCTGCCTGAGTCGTTTGAGTGGCTGATTCTGAAATCCGGGTTGATAAAAACAGAAAATATCCAAGAAATTCTTAAGAATCCTTCTGAATATATTGAAAGTGCGGAGTTTTTTAGTTGGGAAAATTTTTTTGAAAAATATCTTATTGACAGTACGGTCAATACACCATTTCAATATGCAAAGAAAGAAATCAATCCTGCGTATTTGAATGACAGTAATTCAAAAAAGATTATGGATGAAATTTACATACAATGAATTAATTGCTCATAGTTAGGAAGTTGCCACCGGGTAACAGAATGCAATTCGCATTCACATGTCTGAATCGTTAGGTCTTAGAAGATTCAGGCAATGTGGGTGCTTTTTTATCTTAGTGAAAGAAGATTCCTGTTTTTATGCGTGATGAGTAAAGGAGAATCATAGATGAATATGATAGAATCGATAAAAAGGTTAAAATGGTATGAGTATGTGATATGGTTAGGCTCTGTGTTGGTTATTGTGGTATCCTACATTGTATTTCAAATTGATGGGTATCTATCACTCATAGCCTCTCTTATTGGCGTTACCGCACTTATATTTCTTGCAAAGGGAGATGTATTAGGGCAGGTGCTAACGGTTTTATTTTCAATATTATATGCAATCGTGTCATTTAAATTCAGGTACTGGGGGGAAATGATCACATATCTCGGAATGACCATGCCGATTGCAGTAGCAGCCGTTGTGACATGGATTAAGAACCCGTTTGATAAGGGCGAGGTAAAAGTAAGACATACTTCACCGCTGTTATGGACAGTATTATCTGTTCTTGCAATAGTGGTTACGGTGATATTTTATTTCATCCTTCGATTCTTCCGGACACCGAATCTTTATGTTTCAACCATATCCATTACGACGAGTTTTATGGCGGCATCACTTGCAATGATTAGAAGCTCATACTATGCAATGTTTTATGCTGCCAATGATGTAGTCTTAATCGTGCTTTGGATACTGGCCACAAGAGATAATATTTCATATCTCCCGATGGTATTATGCTTTATATGTTTTTTGATAAATGATTTGTATGCGTTTATCAACTGGCAGGCAATGAAGAAAAGACAGGATGAATCCGATAAGGATTATTGTAAGAGCATTTGAAATAGGATATAATTTTATTTGTATAATGGTTTGTGATGTTGCTATAAAAGATTTAAAGACGGATTATGAAAAAACAAGAGTGAAAATTTTGAGAGACTGGAGGATTATTATGCGTTACAGTATGGCAGGTATAGATTTCAGGAAAACATTCAGATATATGGAGATTGTCATAATGGTATTCGTGATGCTTGTAATGAATGGCTGTGGAAAGAGTAAAAAGAAACAGGATCCGGTAAATAGCATGACAGAAGGACAAAGCGTGACGGAAGTACAGACTTTCAAAATGGGAGCGGTATACAACCGGTCGGGAAATTGCGATGCTGTCTGAACTGTTTTGGGAATGTTATCCAAAGATGGTTGAAAGATTTTATGTTCTGTCAGATGCACCAATGGATGTGACGATTGCCATTGAAAACGAAGGCTATGAGGTAGCAGAGGCAGGAGGTAATTTTGTACATTTGCATGATCAGTGGTTGTATTCTAATCCGGATGACTATGCAATGCCATTCAGTTAAGCATCATTTCAGTGGTTTTCTGTCATAGAGAGCCACTGTTTTTTATGCCTAAAAACTTTAAAAATA
>CACXFV010000165.1 GCA_902767015.1 uncultured Lachnospiraceae bacterium
AGTGGTGCTACGCCGAGGCTTTTTGACCTGTGCTATCGGAATAGCAGACCAGCCAAAGTGTCAGTTAATTAATATTCGTTGTACTAGATACACTGCATTCATCGGAGGATAACCTGTGGAGTGTCTTGCTAATGACGGGATATGTTACAAAGGCTGATGCAGATGAAGAGGGAGAAACGGTAAGTCTTAAGATTCCAAACAGAGAGATTGCATCAATTTTTGAGGATACGGTTGTTAAGCTGTTTAAAGAAACGATAGATACGAGTATGCAAAGGAGCATGATGGAGGCGTTTTGGAATCGGGATACAGTCGAAGCAGAGAGGATAGTATCAGAGCTTCTTTGGAGGACAATCAGCTATAATGATTACCATGAGAACTATTATCATGCATTTCTTGCGGGAGCATTTGTTGGAATAGGATATGAAGTAGAGTCTAATAAAGAAAATGGCCTTGGACGCCCGGATATTTTGCTAAAGGATGATGATAATCGAAGAGTCATCATTATAGAGGCGAAAAAGTCTGAAAGGAAATCCAATCTGGATAAAGACAGTGATGAGGCACTTGACCAGATTGTTACGGAGAGGTATGCAGAGGGACTTTATGGTTATGAGCAGATCATTTGCTATGGGATAGCATTCTTTCAGAAACAGGCGAAAATAAAGCTTCTGCGAAAGAAGTGAAATAAACCGCAGTGATGGTAATTATTTATTTGGTGTAAACGAATTGTAAACAATTCGTTTGTATCAAAACAAAGCTTTGCTTTGTTAGCAAGGCTGCAATATGCAGGAGGTGTAAAAATGAAAAATCATATTGTAAAAATAAAAGTTGTCGCTATATTGTGTGTGATATCAACGGTGCTGGCAGGATGTGGTATGCTGAAGCGCCAGATGACGGGCGGCAAAGAGGGAGAGGGTAAGGATTTAGACGGTAAAGACAGGGACGGTAATGACATGACCGCAAGCTATTATCAGATTACACAGGAAGAAGCAGGGAAGATGATGGAGAGGAATGACGGACATGTGATCATTGATGTCAGAAGGCAGGAGGAATATGACGAAGGGCATATATCGGGGGCCATCTGCATTCCGAACGAGAGTATCGCAGACACGCAGCCGGAGGAGTTGCCGGATTTTGAACAATGCATTCTGGTATATTGCCGGAGCGGCAGACGTAGTAAAGAGGCTGCTAAAAAGCTGGCGGATATAGGGTATACCAATATCTATGAATTTGGTGGAATCATCGACTGGATGGGAGAGATTGTTACGGGAGAGATTATGACAGAAACAGAGCCTGTCTCCGAACCGGAGGTCACAACACTATCCTTTGAATCTTTTGACGGTGGCGGTCCTGCATTTGATGTGTATATAGATGATAATGAAATTGTATCCTATGAAAGAAAGGTGCGATATCGTAATGCTGACCATGCTAAAATGACCGGCTCAGGTTATACGGTCACGTTTTCTTTTACAGGCATAAAGCCCGGTGAAACAAAGATGCTTATTGAGGAGCGGTCACCGATTGCGGATAATCTGGACAGAAAATATAATGTTGTTGTCGATGAGGAGCTGCATGTGAGCATAGAAGAATTGTCTGTAGTAGATATTTATGATCAACCGGAGGAATTGCAGGAGTGAATAATAGATTTTTTGAATAAATTGTTTGCATTTTGCACATCATTATCATACACTAGAAGTAGGAAAAGTAGGGTCGATCCTACGACAAGGAGGTAATGATATGGAGAATATGATTGTAGATAATGCGAAAGTAATGTCCAAGGGACAGATTACGTTACCAAAAGAGATTAGAAATAAATTAGGCTTATCAACAGGAGATAGAGTAACACTGATTTGCGAAGGAGACCAAGTGGTTATGATGAATGCGGCTGTTTATGCAATGAAGATGTTACAAAAAGGAATGGCGGGTCAGGCTTATACGGTTGGCCTTGATACAGAGGAATCCATTAATGAATTAGTGACAGAAATAAGGGGGGAAGTTGAAGGCTGTAACCTATCCAAATAAAGGGATTATCTGTGACCAGAATATTGAAGAATTAAGGCGTATCTTTAATCGAAAATTTCCACAGAAAATATCCTTGTTGGAGCATTTCTTGTCAATCGCGCTTTTGGCAATGGAAGTAGTACCTACACCGATTGAGGAAACAGAGGAAGAAAATTACATAAGAGATGTAGCAGACCGTCCAATTCTTCGTGCAGCTCTCAATGCTTAGGTTGATGTATTGTTGACAGGTGACAAGGACTTTTTGGAATCAGGAGTTACAAATCCAAAGATAATGACTGCGGCAGAATTTATTGAGATGTAGCTTGTTGAATATGGTGTGGGTACAATTTGGGAACACCGGTTTTGAAACTATAAAAACAAGAAGTAGAAGTGTATCAAAATAATACGAAAACAACAAGAAAAAATAATGATATTTAATGCGAAAATAGCGATATTTATCGAAATAGAGATGCCTGAAATGTAGGAAATATCAGCTTATTAGTTGCCGATAAAAACTTCGGGAAGAGTTTGAATAGTAAATGGTAAAGTGAAAATGTAAAAGAATAAGTAAAAGAATAGGAAAAAGGTTTCACACTATGGACCGGTGTATCGATAGTGAGAAGCCTTTTTTATTATTAGTTAAAGCTTTTAGACAAACTTCGGTACTGGCATTGATGTCGGACGTAACCGTTTCTCGAAACTTTCTCAAAATTTTCGAAACTATTTGTCTTAAAATCTTGTCATTTTAAGTCGATTATGATATCATACAGATGTAACAAAAAGGAG
>CACXFV010000166.1 GCA_902767015.1 uncultured Lachnospiraceae bacterium
AACCAAAGGCTCTCAAAATCTTTACTGCTATACACCATCGCTCTCATTCTTTGAACGAGCGCAAAGGTATCATATTTCTCTTTCATCCACAAGACGTCAAAATTGACAGTTTACCGAAAGATATTATTAATCTAATATTTTAATGATTCTCGCAGGACACCCCGCAATCACAGAATTCGCAGGAAAGCTATGAGTTACCACAGAATTAGCACCGATAATTACATTATTACCTAGTGTAATCCCAGGAAGAATACTCACATTATCACCTATCCATACATTATTACCTATTACTACTGGTTTGCTGGAAAGTGGACGATTAGATGGCGGAACTCCAATATCATCTTTTGTGATTTTGCCATGAAAATGGTCGGAAATAAAAACCTTACTTGCAATAAGCACGCCATCCCCAATAACAACTTTTTCTACACACCCGATATGGCAATAATCTTCTATTCTCACATTATCCCCTATCACTATTTCTGGAGAAAAGCGATATAACATATAATTATCAATGGCTTCTAAACGAAAGCCCTTTCCAACAGAGAAATTATTACCAACTCGAATATATTGACAGCCTTTTATACGAGAATCTTGACATCTGAAGGAAACATTCTCGCCAACAAAGGCGAATTTCTTTTTAATATCGTTATTTTCCACCATGTTAGCATATGATTCAAGCAACTTTATCTTCCGATAGATTGCAAGTCCTAGCCAGTGTTTAAATGCCTTCATAAAAATCATCTAGTTAATCATTACATTGTATATTCAACAAGTTTGATTTGAATCAGCTAACACAAATACAACACAAAATCAACAACTTCATTATTACAATAGTTCGTTAAAAATACAATATACGGCGTAACGGCTAAGCCGCGCAGCCAGAGAGTTCTTTGAAAATGTGATTAATTAAATATTAATAATAACCTGATTTTATTTACACTTGATCTTATTTTGAATAACATTGCCGCTCCCCATCTCTTTACAACCACTAAAGGATGAATATAGTATTTCACTTTGCGGTATATATATTTATAATCTCGTTCTGAGTAATAAATTGAGAGAGAATCTTTCATATCGTCAAGTGTATAGTTCTCATAGGCCCCATCGTTAATCATAGAAATATAACAATCACACAAAAAGTGAAATATATCATTTTTTATCTTCAAATAAGTTTTGTTAGTTATACTTCCATCAATACGCACCTCATTAATCAAATCCATATAAAACACAGCAAAGGTTTCAAAAAGAGCATAGCCATATTTCCCTTTAGAGTTTTGGTCATGACAAATTCTATTACCATCAAGAACAAAAAGGTTTTTGCGACGACTGTCAAACATAAGAGACACATTAGGAGACATTGGAGCAAACTTAATTTCTGGTACACGACATATATCTTCTTTCCAAAAGAACAAGCCTTCACTTAATGAGGACATATAACTAAAATCAAACATAAAATCATTGAAGTTGTTATATTCTCGTACTTCTTGAAACCCCATATTACCATTTAAGAAGAACATTAGCGGCTTGGTTTCATAGTATTTCTCGGCTTGATCATATATATATTCTATCATTCCTTTATGCAAAATACATCTATGATTCAACTTTATCATAAAATCCCCACGAGCAAGTACGAAATTTTCTATGATATTATAGAATCCCCTCACCTGAGTAGGAATATAACGAAAATTACAATGGCATTGGAATTGTTTTATAGGCTCTGCTAAATCACTATCACTACCACCATTGTCTGCTACGACAACTTCAAACAATGATTCTTCTGCTCCAAGACTATATAGATTATCCAATGTGGGAATTACCCAGCGTGAGACTCCATTAGTCGGTATGCATATTGACAATAAATGCTCAGCCATTCTTTTCTACGAACTTCATTATGTACTTAACAATATGATCAATCTCTATATTTTCCAATTCATAATACAATGGAAGACGAACTAGACAATCTGCATACATATCACAATTGGGAAGTTGTCGATCTCCATGCTTTTTTGCATAATATTTACTACTATGTAAAGGCAGATAGTGAAATACAGTCTGAACATCATGATCTTTAAGGTATTTCATTAGCTTTGTCCGATAATCATTTGAAGTGCAAATCAAATAAAACATATGACCATTATTCGTAGCATAGTCTGGAATGCATGCCTGTTTCACTGATGAATATCTCAAATTTCTCAGCCCATCATAATAACGGTTCCATATATATTTACGCCTTCCTTGTATATCGTCTAACTTTTCTAATTGAGCCCATAAATATGCTGCATTAAATTCTGATGGAAGAAAAGAACTTCCCATATCACACCATCCGTACTTATTTACCATACCACGATAGAATTCTGCACGATTTGTACCTTTCTCCCAGATAATTTCAGAACGATGGATGTAACGTTCATCATTGACCACAAGCATTCCACCTTCACCAGAACTGATATTCTTAGTTTCATGAAAGGAAAAAGCAGCAAGATGTCCTATTGATCCTAAAGGTCTTCCTTTATAAAAAGAATCTATAGAATGAGCTGCATCTTCCACTACTATCAAATGATACTTCTTTGCTAAATCCATAATTGCATCCATATCACATGCCACACCTGCATAATGAACAACAGCTATCACCTTAGTTTTTTTTGTTATCAAAGGTTCTATCTGAGCAATCTCCATATTGGGACTCTCACAAGAAGAGTCCGCAAAAACGACCTTTGCACCTTCACGAAGAAAGGCCAATGCTGTTGATACAAATGTATATGAAGGTACAATCACCTCATCCCCTGGATTCAATTCACATAACATGGCACACATTTCCAATGCATCTGTTCCAGAAGTGGTTAGTAGGCATTTGTTAAATCCATATTTTTGCTCAAAAAATGCCTGACATTTCTTAGTAAACTCACCATTTCCTGACATGGTAGTAGAATGGCATACTCTTTCTATATATTTCAATTCGTTTCCAGAAAAATAAGGTTTATTAAATGGGATCATATCGGTATTTAACTATTATGACTATTTAAACAAAAAAACATTCTATTACACAAAATAGATCTAAACAAACTCCTGCATAATCGAAGAAATACACATAAGAATCGATTCTTTCTTTGGCACAAATATTGATTACTAATAAACAGAAAACAGAAGATAGGATTATTACTTGTATCAAGATTATCCCAACCTTTCTTACCCATAGCATTATAGATTCTCTCTGCTATTATTTCAAGATACCTGAGTTCAAATCGCTCAATTTTGTTTGCATGCATATCATTATACACTTCATTATAAATAAGGGCATAAACTTTTGCTTCCTTTTCTTTATCCATCGTATGCATAATACCGTTTTGATTAGTGCGATAGAAATATGTCGGTTCAAAACAAAAAGCTATACTTCTGAGATGTCGTTGAATTTTAAACGTCCAAAGTGTATCTTCTTGGATCCAGCCTTCTTTAAAAAAAAGGTGATTGTCAATAATCAATTTTCTCTGTACAAGACAATTACAAGCAGATTCTGGTATAGATAAATTACACATATTTTTTCTAATCCATATTGTATCATCAGTATAAGAGGGGAATGATTTGTTTAAGATAGAATTTGATATACCCTCAACGACAAAATCCCCTTTAATTAAATCAACATTAGGGTACAGAATAACTAATTGCCATAATTTATAAAGGCTATCCGGAAATAATTTATCATCTCCATCCAAAAAAAACAAATAAAGCCCTTTGGCGTGAATAATACCAGTATTACGAACACCAGACAATCCTCGATTCTCTTTATGATGAATAATACGAAAATCTATCGACCCATCATAATCATCAACAAATTGGGTAGCCAACGAAACACTATTATCATTCCCACAATCATCTATTAAAATACACTCTATTTTACACTGTAGACTCTGGTTTACAAGACTCTCAAGTGTTTCCACTATAAAATCCTGTACTTTATACATCGGTATAATGATTGAAATATCGTATTGGTCTTTCATATTTCTATCAGACAAATTTAGTAAGTATTTTCAAAATATGGTAACCAATGGTATATAGCATATACGATTTTTCAAACAAATAATTCCCCCAAATAGTATATGGAGAATTCCGCATTTTCTGATAGTTATCAAGTTCCTTTTGAAGAGACTTTGGAAAATATACATCAAGGACCTCTTGGATTTCTTTTTTTTGCAATTCAATATACTTAGCGTCTAAGCTAATACCTGTTACATCTTGTTTTGCCACAATTAGAGGCACTACCTTAAAACTTACATTCCTCCAAATAATCGTTTCTAACCAAAATTTCCAGTCTGATACAATTTTATAATTCTCGTCGTATTTTAAGTCTTCAAAAAGAGCACGTCTGATAAATGTACCCTGATGGTTCAATGTATCTTTATATAACTGCATTAAAATACTCTCGTCATAAACACGTAACAGTTGGTGATTATCCATCCGTTCCACCTGACCAGAAATGATATCCGTATCCATATTTAAGTTATCTACTTTTTGAAGAACATACTCATCATAAAAGACATCTCCCGAATTGAGAAATAACAGATATTCACCTCTAGCCCTATCTATACCCTTATTCATAGCATTATAAACGCCCTTGTCTGGCTCACTACACCAATATGCGAAATGCTGCAGATATTGCTCTATAAGCTCTTTACTCCCATCACAACTGCCACCATCAATAATAATCCACTCAAATTCACGCCATGTCTGAGCCATTACAGAATCTATGGTTTTCTGTAATCCCTCTCTATTATTATAGTTAATAGTTATGATTGAAAATTTCATATTAATGCTTAGGCAATTATGACAAAATTATTTAACTTATAATAAAACGCAACAACTACGTATTTATATTTTCAAACAGTATATTTATTTATAAACTTATTTACATCAAAAAAGAGGAGTTCAACGTCTTTCAACTGCTCATCATTAAACTCCCACCATTTTATCGAAAGGAGACTTTTTCTTATATTTTCCTCAAAACGGTAGTGTAAAATGTGCATAGGACAACCAACAGCAACCGCATATGCAGGAACATTCTTAGATACCACAGCACCTGCTCCTATTACAGCCCCATCACCAATTTCAACTCCATCCAAGATTGTCACATTCGCTCCAATAAACACATCATTTCCAATCTTAATTGGTTTACGTTCTACCACTTTATTCTCTTTAGCAAGAGTTACTCCATTCTGTTTCATCGTGGAATAGAACATTGGCGCCGTACTTATTCCATTTATAGGGTGAATTCCCCATCCACAAACAAAATTGGCACCTATCGAACAAAATTTGCCAATCTCTGCCATTGAGATAACAGAATTCCTTGCAATATATGTATAATCGCCTATTTGGGATCTATCTATATGATACAAAGAATAAATACGAGCCTTTTTACTAATTATAGAATCAGTAACTGTATTAAGTATGACGTAATCATTTCCTTGTTCATGCATACAACTGAGATATCTAATCTCTGGGATTGCTCTTAATACTATTTCTCGAATAAGATTGTACAAATTGGCAAAGATTTTCATTATTTCAACTTCTTTCTTTCAAAAACATTAATCCAAGAATACTCACTAGCATTATAAATTTTCAATCCCTTATAATCTGCATAATCCTTAAGGTCAGAATAAAATTCGAACATTCTTCCATGGGCATAAATCAAATCGTGAAGTTTCCATTCCTTGCGCGATCTCCCTCGATTCTTCGAGTCATAAAAAGACCTTTCGTTTTGTAATTCACTATTTTTATAAAAGTGCGTATCTATAGTATATAGTTCATTGGTTTCCTGATCTACACGCAAATCCTCAAAAAAAGAGGAATCAGCACCAATAAGATACGTTTCCTTATACCCCCAATACAATGACAGGTAAATAGCAACATTTAAAACATTCTGCGCAGGTGGTTCTATTAGATTTTTATCCCATGCCTCAAATTTGGATATCTCTCCAACATTTTGAAATCCATCAAAATAGCTATCTACAACTATATTCTTATTAGTATGTAATTCTAATAGCAGTGGGGCGTTTCTTGCAGACATCGGAACAATTATGTGCATTGGCCATGTTGTTTTTATCGACAAGTTTTCAAACAGCGACTTTATAGACTCTCTCTCTTTCTCTGTAACATTAAAAAAGGCAGGATCAGCAAAGACATAAATATTAGGTTTTATAATCTCATACAAGTCAGACGACGCAAAATAATTTACAGCAATCCTATCATTGGCAATAATTTCATCTTTGTATAAATCAACCGAAGTTCTCAAAGACGGTCCATTTCCAATAATTATCATTTTTTCGGAATGGTGGACAACCTGTGGCAAAGGGCTTTTAGTCGATTTTACACATAGTCCTTTACACCATTGCTTGATCTGATACACGACAGGAGGAACAAATAATTTAACAAAAGATATTACAGTCATATCATATTTAATATCAAATTAATAAAGGCTCTCACACACCCCTCCCCTCCTTTTTTGTTCATCACATGAATTCCATATATCTCCTTAATAGTATGACATGCATCTGCAGGACATGCCGCACACCCCACTTGAGATAGCAAATCAAAACAGTTGAGATCATCGCCAATATAGGCAACATTATCAAGCGTTATTCCCATCTCTTGGCAAATATCTTTTGCTATACCCAGTTTTCCCCCATCACGTTTTCCTTGATACAAATAATCAGTTTTCAGTTTTTTAGCACGGTAGGTAACAATCTGAGTATTCTCTGACGTGATAATTCCTGTCTTTATGCCAGCTTCACGAAGCAGTTGAAATCCCATTCCATCACGAGTGTTGAATTTCTTTAGTTCATCACCATTTTCAGAATAATACATTCCGCCATCAGTCAAAGTCCCATCAACATCACAAAGAAAAAGTTTTATCTGAGAAATCTTCTTTTTTTTCTTTGCCAAAACGTGCTTGTGCATCAAATTCTCAAGAATCTCCCAATCATCAGGTTCGTCGATCTCTGTCGCAGTATATGCTGGCATCTCATAGATTCCAATTTTGCCACAAAGTCTGTTTCCACTACTGATAATACCACAAACAGTATTGATGTAGAAAGCACCGTTTTCCATCAGCATTCCGTTAAATTCCTGACGGCGTGGACGATGATTATAATCATAGTTCATGGAGGTTCCATCCTCATTCCAGAAAAAACGGTAATTGCGTACACAGGTAATTATACTATCATAATCGCCATTCGCATACATCTGTAATGCTTCTGAGAAATGATTGGTTTCAGTCAAAGGAGAAGTTGCCTGTACCAACATAAAGATATCGTCAGCAGCGAAATCCATCTTATGAATGTACTCTAACATGACACTTTCTGTGCTCGCTGTGTCACAAGCATTTTCTGCAGAGCGTCTATAAAGCACTGTCTTTCCATATTTTTTTTCTTCAACTGTTTTCCATATTTCATCAGAATCCGTTGCTACAACAATCTCGTCAACCATGTTGCAAGCCTCCAAAGCCTCTATATTCCAGCACACCAAGGGCTTGCCACAGAACAGTTTGATATTCTTCAAAGGTATAGATTTGCTACCGCCACGTACTGGGATAAAAGCAATTGTCCTCATCTTAAAATCCTTTCACCTGG
>CACXFV010000167.1 GCA_902767015.1 uncultured Lachnospiraceae bacterium
CTCTGATGATAAGCGTCCTAATGTATATCCTGTAGCATCAACTACGTACCATTTTCTTTCAATAGTTGCCGGACTAGCCATGTAACTTTTCATTGGTCTACCTCCTATGATAATGTGTTTAATTAATATGATATAAATACTTCTTTACCGGGGCTATGGTCAAAGTATTTATTAACATCTGTCATTTTTTGCGCACAAAGTCAGCGCTGTCACAGTTAATTATTATATTACACTATAAAAAATGTGTCAACAAGATTTTTACAATTTTGGATTCATTTTTACACGTCTTTAGCGAGCTCATTTTTACACGTTTTAACAACAATCGGCTGAACTGTACTCTTTTAGCACTTTCTCCTACTTTACTATTCTGCGCTATGCTAAAATGTGTGCTTTTCCATTTCCCTCTCCACAGCAGGAACAATTCCTGATGAGAGTATTCCTATCAAAAATCCTGTTACTGCACCTGCAATCAGTAATACCGGAAGGTACACAACCAAGCGGAAATTTTTTATTACAAGCATTGCCACTATGAGTTGTCCTATATTATGAACAACACCGCCTGCTATACTCACTCCGTTCATTGAAAATCCTTTGCATCTTTTCATAATAGCCATCACAACCAGGCTTAACATTCCACCTGCCATGCTATATGCAATTGACATAATATTGCCGAAAAGTACTCCTGACAATATAATACGGATAACAGATATCATCAGCACTTCTCTGATTTTTATGACATACAGACCTATCAATATGACAATGTTGGCAAGCCCAATCTTGACGCCCGGTATTCCAAAATTGACAGGAATTAATACTTCTACATAGCTAAAAATCATAGCCAAGGTGATAAGTATTGCACAGTAAGCAATTCTTTTACTCATTCCAAATCCCTTTCTGAATAGTAGCTGTGCAGCAATTCAGCTATCTGCCATTCACAAAATATTTTCTGCCACACGGAAATGATCGTTACCTGCTCCTAATCTGACACTACTATTTTTTTTACACCCATGCATATCGCAGGCATACTTGCGATATTGCCATCATAAATAGTTTGAAAGTTTACTTTCAAACTTTGCAAACATGCCGCCGCTTGCGGCACAAACAATGAATGGAGAATGGCTCGCAGACACATTCTCCGGTGTGAAATAAGTGTAAAAAAGGGCTCACACTTATTTCACCACTGCGTCCGGAACTATATCAGAGGCACTGTTCTCGTTATCGGACGCTTTGGATGTACGGTGTTGTTCTCCGTTTACCTCAACAACCAGCTTATGGGGCAAGCAGACAATCGTCTGATTCTTTTTACTTATTTTTCCCTGACGCATGCAATAACCATCCGGACAGTCTGCCTCTTTCATATAAGCCTTTCCCGCTTCTATACATATCACATTATGCCCATATTCTGTATCCACGTTAATTTCCTGATTTTCGTCAAGAGAGTATGTTCCGTATTTTTTTCCATTCACCTCTATCACAATTCTGTTACCCTCAGAATGGTGGTATACTTTCATCATCAGCATTAAAATCAGACCTACTGTTATGATAGTTAAACCTAAAATAATATCTTTCTTTTTCAATATGTCTTCTCTCCCAAATGTAAATATATTACCAGTGTCAATATATTGTAACAGTTCATCCAACCATCATTTGCAAAATATCTTCCACTTCTCAAAAGTCTTTGTTACACAGCGGATTTTGTTCATTAGATGTGTAGCAGCTCATTAATCCTTTTTTATTTTTCCATTTTTCACATTAACATCGATAAACTCTTTTTTTACATATTCCCACAATTCCTGCGAGCCTTCTTTTGTTTTGGCATTTCTGTTAAGTATCTGGCTTTCATGTACTCCGTGTTCCACCCAGGATTTTCCATGTGTTGCCGCATTGAGCATCATGGGCTGAATATTATCCATCGTTCTGGCAAATTTTGCTTCCGGTGTTTTCTGCTCCTCAAATTCCAACCACAGATTTTTGAATTTTTCAGCCTGCGCCTCTGGCAAAATTCCATATAATCTGTTTGCCGCTTTCATTTCTCTCTCTGCCTGTGTTTTTTTCCCCTCCTCATCATACGCATATGTATCCCCGGCATCAATTTCTACCACATCATGCAGCAAAATCATAGATATCACCTTCAGCAAATCTATTTCACTATTAGAGTACTCACTCATGATCAAAGCCATAACTGCCATATGCCATGCATGCTCCGCATCATTTTCTCTGCGCATGCCATCAGAGAGATATGTCTGTCTCTCTATCAGCTTTTCCTTGTCAAGTTCAAGACAAAACTGAAATTGTCTGTCCATTTTTTCTTTATCCATCTCTGTACCTGCCTATTACCTTATTTTGCAAACCACATCTGCACTATTATAATCACTTGTCATTACTTGCGTTTACTGCATTTTCTTACTTTTCTTCATGCATCTGCTTACCAAAATATACTTACGGTCAGCACCTGCCTTATTCATAATTTATAACTCATAATCCATAACTTATAACCCATAACTCATAATTCATAACCTATAATTCATAACCTATAATTCATAACCTATAATTCATAACTCATAATCCATAAATCATAACCCATAATCCATAATCCATAATCCATAATCCATAATCCATAATCCATAATCCATAATCCATAA
>CACXFV010000168.1 GCA_902767015.1 uncultured Lachnospiraceae bacterium
ATGTAAAGAAAAACTGGTGAATTTCTGCATAAACATAGGGATTCGCCAGAATACTTTACATAATAAAAAACTTTACATAATAGCGATTATGACAAGCTTGTCATAATTACTATACACATATGTTTCCGGGTGTGAAGGAGAATATGCGGAGAGGTTGGATGAGGAGAGAAGAGTTAAATTCGATTTTAATTCGAATTTAACTCGACAAAAAACAAAAATCAAGTTATAATCGAGTTAAATTAAAATTAAGGAGACTTATTTATGAGAACAGTTCCAGAAAAAGAAGATCTTATAGTTGAATTTAAAAGCGATATAAAGAAATATTCTGATTCTGATTTGGTAGATGAAATTGTTGGGATGGCTAATACCAAAGGTGGAACGTTATATTTAGGTGTGGAAGATGATGGAACTATTACTGGTGTTAACCCGAAACATAAGGATGCAATAGGTGTTACTGCACTAATTGCAAATAGCACGGTTCCTTCTATTTCTGTGAGAGCAGAGATAATTAAAGAAGAAGAGAAAGATGTACTTAAGATAGAAATACCAATTAGCAGAACTGTCGTATCAACTTCCTCTGGAAAAATGTTGAGGCGAAGATTAAAGGCGGATGGGTCACCGGAAGTAATACCAATGTATTCTTATGAGGTTGTAACTCGATTGTCCGAGTTAGCGCTGTTAGATTTTTCGGCGGGTCCGTTGGCAGGAGCTACAATTAGTGATCTTGATCCGAATCAAAGAGTTCGTTTGAGGAGTACTATTCAAAATAGACCAGGTGGAGAAAAGAATCTTTTGGGACTATCCGATGATGAATTGGATAAAGCACTTAGATTAACAACTGAGGTAGATGGAAACGTATATCCCACAGTAACAGGTATACTTCTAATTGGTAAGGAGAATAGCATTGAAAAATTAATGCCCACAGCAAGAGCTGCATTCCAAGTATTAGAGGGAACAAAAGTAAGAGTTAATTTGGAAACAAGTGGACCATTACTGGAAGTGTTTGAAAAATTCGAGACATATATGGAGGCTTGGAATCCAGAGCGTGAAATAGAATATGGTTTGTTTAGAACAGCAATTCCTGAATTTGATAAGGCTGCTTTTAGAGAAGGATTAATCAATGCATTTTGCCATAGAGACTACACGATGTTGGGAACTGTTAGAGTATTAATTGATGATGAAGGAATGACCATTAGTAGTCCTGGGGGATTTATTGATGGTGTAACAGTAGACAATTTATTGACAGTGGAACCTCATGGAAAAAATCCAGCATTAGCCGACGCATTAAAGAGAATTGGTCTCGCTGAGAAAACAGGGCGAGGAATCGATAGAATATATGAAGGTTCTATTATCTATGGAAGACCATGGCCTGATTTTTCAGAAACAACAAGCAGTAATGTAAAACTCTTTATTCAGAGAGCAAAGGCGGATGATAAGTTTACAAAGTTAATAGCTGATGAACAGAATAGATTGGGTAAACCACTATCGATCTATGCATTGATGATTCTTTCACTTTTGAAAAATGAGCGTAGATTAGATTTGTCAAGAGTAGTGAGCATGACTCATTTAAGCGAAGGAAAAATTCGTAGTTCAATTGAAAATCTCATAGAGGATGGATTGGTTGAAGGCAGTGGAAACGGAAAGTCACGCACATACATGCTTTCTGGGAAAGTATACAAGGAGAGCAATAAGAGTATTCAGTATGTAAGACAGACCGGAATAGAAAAGATTGCATATCCTGAAATGATTATGAAGCTTGCAAGAACGCAGGATGGTATCATCACAAAGCAGGATGTTGCAGCGCTTTTGATGATTACGCCAGATCAAGCTTATGGTGAAATCAAGAAATTGGTAGCTGATGGGAAGTTGTACAAGTACTGCGGTGGAAAATATGCGAAGTATAAAATAATGAAATAATGTATATCTCAAAAGTCGATATTAAAACAACTGATTTAAATACACCAGTGTTTAGAAATAAGTGTTATAATGACTGTACCTATCCTTATCTGGATAAAGATGGTCATAGGTGTCCCAGGTAGTCTTTATCGATTCATGCCCCAACCTTTGTTTCTGACTGTGCAAAATGAGATGGTGATACAAGCAAATTTGAAAATATCAACGAAATGAAGAAGATTCTCATTGGATATGCAGATAGAATTGACGTTATCAATATGAACAATATTCCAATGGGACATACTTTTGAACTGATGAAAAATAAAAACAGTTGCAATAGAAGATTGTTGAATTCATTAAGAATGCTGAACTGTATTTGGATGATTTCGAATATGTGGATATGGATAAGATTCTTGTAAAAACAGGAAAGGGCGATGAAAAACCGGAGAAAAGAGTGATTGATCTTCCGGAGAGTATTATGGATCAAATCAGATTGGTTTCCAAATATAAGGGTGTTCATGTATCAAGTAGGTTATTTGATTCCATGGGAACTGATTTTACTGTGCAACAAGGAGTCAGAGATCCGACGGATATCATGTAGAAATTTAGAAAGGGTGCTCTTGGTAGTATCAATACGGAAGTGGACAAGAAGTAAAACTGAAAGTTGGTGAAAAAAAATGGTCAACATCCGGATCATTAATATAACCCAAAAGGTCAGGATATGGGCACGTTAATTATTGATTTTTGCGGTGAGTCCAGATCGGTAAAAGATATAATGAATGCGACTATGAAACTAACTTGAGACTGGTAATAGGAGTAAAGTTTCGAGTTGAATCGGAGGTAAATATTGAATTTTTTTGATTATATAAAAAATGATGCCTTTTTTAAACCATTAACATTGAAATACAGAAGAGTATATTATGATTGTATACAGA